>NZ_JBHIPW010000063.1:0-1858 GCF_042196265.1 Bartonella sp. AP1QHHD | reverse complement strand
TAAAATTTAAAATCACTTGGTATTCAATTAGCTAGGTATCAAAATGAAAAAAATTGAAAAAAATAAAAAATACGTATTGACATTAAGGAAAGGTTCGTTTAGAAAGGCGTCAAGTGTGTAGAAACACTTAGCGATAAGCGGATAAACCACGATAAGGTTTTTCCCATCTTCAAAATACTGACTTTCTTTTATGCTATCACTAGCATATAACGATTATGTCGGGTGTGGTTATGCCATACAATACCCTTTTAGGGGAAAGCATACAGCGGACTTATCGCCGTGTTTCTAGCGCCCGACGCCCTTATGGGCTGTCAATAGAAACCTTTTTTACGATAAGGATTACTAGCATGAAAGCTACAGTTAAAAAGAGAAAACCATCCAAAAAATATGAATTGACTAATGAAATAGATCATATGACTGGTCTCACATTATACCGTATACGCGCCTTAAAAGATTTTGGAGATGTCAAGGCGGGGGATTTAGGTGGTTTTATAGAAAATGAAAGCAACCTATCGCATTATGGTACGTGCTGGGTATATGATAAAGCCCGCGTTTTTCAAAATGCCCGCGTTTCTGGGAATGCAAAAGTAAGAAGCTTTTTTGTAGACGTTTGTGGGAATGCAAAAATTTATGGGAATGCTATTTTTGAAGCTATTTTTATGGGAGGCAATGCGCGTCTTTATGGGAATGCTCATATTAAAGGTGCTGTTGTAATTGAAGGCAATGCAAAGATTTATGATAATGCCTATGTAACTGATCATGCTCATATTTCTGATGATGCCGTCATTTGTGATAATGCTCATGTTGGAGGCAATGCAAAAATAAGCGGTGCTGCTTATATTTGTGATGACGCGCGTGTTTTCGATGATGCCGTTGTATGTGGTGCTCTTATCTCAGGAGATTCTTATGTTCATAGCGCCGCTTCTTTAACAGCAGATGATCATATTTGGAATGAAGCATATCCCGAATTTGGTAGTGAAGATGATTATTATCGTCATGAGTATTATGATGATTTTGAAGACTATTATGATGCTGATCTTGAATCGGAAAATGATGACGATTTAGAATGTGAATTAGAATGTGAAAAAGAAGCTGCTTAATTAAACAATAGGGCGGTGCGGGGGCGCCTCCTTATAACCATTTCATTTAAAAATTTGTTTGAATATTAGATTAGGGAGCTACCTATGACCACTAAAACTGTATCCAAAAAATATGAACTTACTAATGAAACTACAGAAGTTAAAGACCATCTCTATGGTAGAGTTAGAACACTTTATCGCATTAAAGCTTTAAGAAGTTTTGGAAGTGTTAAAAAAGGAGATTTAGGGGGCTTTATTGAAAGTGAATACAACTTATCACATGATGGCAATTGCTGGGTTGGTGATGATGCCAAGGTTTATAATGCTGCTATGGTTTGGGGGCATGCGAAGGTTTTTGAAAATGCAATAATTTGTGATGAGGCGTGTGTTAATGGGTTTGCGAAGGTTTACGGTAATGTACGTGCTTATGGAAAGGCAATTATTGGTGGCAGGGCGCGTGTTTTTGGAGATACGCAACTTATTTTGGGGGCATGGGTTACAGGAAGAAAAGAGATTTCTACAGGTTTAATATCCTTTTGTAGATAGATAAAGACTGTAGAGGAATTGATTAAAGCGGCTGTGGCGTCTAAAAGATAGAATAAAAAAAAGCCGCGTCCTTTAAGACACGGCTTTTATTATCAAAACAGCTAGCGATCTAAATAAACGATTAAAAGAAATAACCGAAATATAAAAGAACGTCTCTTTATTGCACAAAACGTATCAAAAAGCAAGCTGTTAAGTAAAATAAAAATGGGATTCACACTGTAGATTCAGTGATT
>NZ_JBHIPW010000062.1:0-1323 GCF_042196265.1 Bartonella sp. AP1QHHD | reverse complement strand
GGTGTTGGACAATCTTTGCCAAAAACCGCTCCTTTTGTCGATCGTATCGCCAGTGAAGCGGAAAAGAACCTGATCAAAGCCGCCATTGGCACGGGCGTGCAAACGGCTCTTGAGGGTGGCTCTCTTGACAAGAACTTTTTTAACAATCTGCGCATCGCCCTGTCTGATACGGTTGGCAAATCGTTGGCGGAAGAAATCGGTACCGCCAAGGCAGAAGGCAAAATAGATACGGTCACGCAAATCGTTGCCCACGCCGGTCTTGGCTGCTTAAAAGGCGCTGTTGCGAGCGGTGCTTGCTCTGCCGGTGCTGTGGGGGGTGCTGTGGGCGAAGCCACAGCCATGCTCCAGTTTCAATTGTGGGTGCAAGGCATTGTGAAAGAGGAAATGGGGGACCTAAACGGTCGCACCCCAACTGCGGAAGAGGAAGCGCGTATAAACGCAAAGATTGATGCGCAGTTTGCTGACTTTAGAGACCACACCATTGATGTCGCACGGGCTGCCGGGGGCGTTGCCGCCGCGCTTGCTGGTGGCAATGTTGATGCCGGCGCTGATGCCGCAGGTAATGCCGCTGCAAATAACTACCTCAGCAGTGCGCAACAAGCTCAGATGGAGAAAGAATTAAAGGAGTGTCCTGACTTTTTATGTGCAGCAGAAGTGTCTGCGAAGTGGTCTGCGATTAGTACAGGGCAAGATATAAGCTTTGCGGCAGGTATGGTAGCTGGTGTCCCGGCTGAAATATACGATACGGTTGATGGTTTTTTGCAAATAGCCAAACATCCCAAAGAGACTTTGAAAGCACTCAAAGATTTTTTCAGCAGTGGTGAGATTTTGGCGACAATTGGTCGGACCCTTGGACAGTCCTATGTAGATCGCATTAATAAAATGGAGGAGGAATATGAGCGAGCCGGTGCTGGTGGATCCTTTAAAGCTGGACTTGAATTTGGAAAATTATTGACTGAAACAGCATCCCTAATGACAGGAGTTGCTGGAGCAGCCAAGGGAGGCATAAAGCTTGGCGAAAAGGCTTGGATTAAATTCATTGCTAGGAAAGATTTTGCCCAATTCGCTTCCAAGAAAAATCTTGCAGAACTTGCAGCTCAAGGAGATCCTGACAAACTTGCGGCGAGGAAAGAACTGACCAAACTTGCTGCTAAAGAAAAAAAGCTTTGGTTAAAAAAGAAACCCACTAAATTTACCGATAGCAAATTTGGACAGACCTACACAGTTTATCGGAGAGACGACCTGTTTGATCCTAACAAAAGGGTTAAATGGACTGAAAAAGGGGAAACGGTATGGGGCACTAATATTGATAGAATGAAAGCA
>NZ_JBHIPW010000061.1:0-1694 GCF_042196265.1 Bartonella sp. AP1QHHD | reverse complement strand
TAAAAGATGCCGCAGATCACATGAATAATAAGGATGGTAACAATACAGTTATTAATGGCATACTGACTGGCATGAAAATCAGTCATCTTTATAGTAAAGGCAAAACCTTTGTTAATTGGCTGACTGGCAATACGGGGGAAAAGGGGAACACAACCAAAGGACTGAGTAGCTCATTAGGAGGGATGGGGGGCTCCACCAAGGATGCTCTTGCCAATCTGGCAGGTGCATCTGGCAGTGTAACCGTGGGCTTTAAAACAGAGAAAACAGAAGCCTCTGTTCAGACCTCCACAGCGGTGACAGATAGCATAGAAGGCGGACGCGCTGTTAACATGCAAGCCCACAAAGGCAGCATTCATGGTGTTGGCGCTGATATTATCGCTGGTACCAATCCAATCTATGTGCTGGAAAATGATGCACAGAGCGGAAATATCACTATGGAAGCAGGTGAAGATATCATCTTTGAAAGTGCACAAAACACGCAAAGCACACAAAACAGCNTGGCAGGCGCCGTGGTTTCTGGAGAGCGTGTAGAAATGGAAGTAGGGGGTGATTTTGCCATTACCAGCCGCAGTGATACGGGACAAACTTCCAGCAAGCAAAACTCTGTTTCTGTTGGGTTTGGTGCTGGACAAACGGGTGGTGGGGGCTCCATGAGCGCCTCTTTCCAAAAGGATAAATCCTCCAGCGATTATCATAGTGTTGTGGAGCAATCAGGCATCAAAGCGGGTGATGGCGGCTTTAATATCATTGTTAAAGACAAAACAACGCTGACCGGAGGCATCATTGCCAGCACCGCGCCGGCAGATAAAAACAGCTTGACCACAGGAAGCATTAGCACCAGTGATATCAGCAACGGTGCGCATGCTAAAGCCAGCAGCCATGGGTTTAGCATTTCTGGTGGCGGTGCTTTGCAACAGGGGAAATATGGCATCATAAAAAATATTGCTAAAAATGCTTTAAGTCATGGAAAAGCTAAGGATGCAGCGGAAGGAGAAACCAAATCTGCTATCAGCGATGGGACTATCATCCTTACTGATACAACTGGGCAGAGGGCGATGAGGCAAGATGCTGGACAAATCATTGATGCACTCAACCGCAACACCGCTACAGCCCACCAGGCTGTAGGACAGCTAGATGTCGCACCGCTTGAGGGAGCAGTGCATAATCGCGTAGATATGATCAATGATTTATCGGATGAAGGATTGGGATACCTTGATAAAATTTATAAAATCACAAATGTCAAAGAGCACCCAGTAGGTGAGGTTGCGCATGATGAAAATGGCAATGTCCTCTATGCAACAGATAAAAATGGAAAACCTATAAAAGGCAGTGATGGAAAATATATCACTCTGTATCATTTTTTAAAGCCAGAGGAAGAAAAGCATTTACAAAAAGGCCCTAATGGTGCTGTTTATATGTTCTACAATGGCATTTTTAATTCACCAGATGATGCTGCGGGTAATGCTGTCCAATTGGCTGTTAATAAAAATGGTCCCCTTTATTTTACATACTTTCCCCAAGCTGACGATGTGCTGGTAGAATTAGGGGTAGCATTTTATCAAAAGTTTTTTGAAGGGGGCTCTTGGGGGTTGACCAATTCAACCAAAAAGTTCCAAGATTTTATCTATCGTTATGGCAATACAGGGGCGATTGTTAGTGCGCATAGCCGTGGTACCATAACAGTAAGCAATGGA
>NZ_JBHIPW010000060.1:0-1225 GCF_042196265.1 Bartonella sp. AP1QHHD | reverse complement strand
AGTTTTTGTCTCTGTTGCTACCAGGCTTCTCTCAAACCTCTCGTTTAGGGTTTCGCCTTTTTTGTTTACTTTTTCATGTGCCGCGTCTGGATTGGCTGTTAAATACTCCTTAAGACGTCTTCTGCCTTGCACGTGTTTGTAAAAAGTGGTCGGAAGATATGGATCCAATTTTTCAGCAGGTAAAGGCGTGTCTGGTTTACATAAGACACCTTTAATATTATCTTTGTGCAGTCTTTCTAATTTAGCAGATTCGGTATGAAGCTTTTTAGCGAGCGCTAAACAAAACATTCCACATTCAGAGGAACTGCGTTGAATGTCCATTTCTGCCATGGCAAAAGAGCAGTTGGGTAATTCATGCGCTTTAAGGGCCAATTGCGTCCTTAATGCGAGTACCGCTGGTTTCATATTGTTAAATGTTGTAGGTTCAAAAAATATCACCGATGTTTTGTCCTCTATGGTTTGATGATCAATGAGCGCAAAATGAATTCCCCTATCCTTTGTGTGAATGATAAATCTAGAAGATTGAACGCCGTTTTCGATGGCTTCTTTGAGTGCAAGGGCAAAGTCGTGAGATGACGCTGCCAATTGAAGACGCATGTCGGGATATTTACGATTTGCCTGATCTACCAAGGCTGGCATTAGTTTAAGATCTGTACTTGCATAATCAGCTGTGAACCAACGACCCGTTGAGATATCATCCTCTAAACGGGCAATGATACTTTTTAATTCTTCACGATTGAATGGGATATTTTTGCCTTTTTCACTACTGGATTGTTCTAAATGTGCAGTAAGAGTGTCTAACGATGCATTTGCATGCGCCCCTTCAGGTGCACTTGCCTCTTCTGGTGTTTGTGAGGAATGAGGGAGGGAAGAATCTTGTGGCTTCATACTATTAGCCTCCATATTGATAATCGATAGGTGATATTATCTTCTTCAATTCTGGCTAAACAATGTTTGCAGGAAAGATTTTTAGCTAGAAAAAACAAAGAGATGAAATCATTTTTATTTAAATTACGAAAGATAAAACCCCACGCTTTTCAGAGTCAAAGGTAAGGTATCTTTTTATCTTTTAAGAGATCACGTCGCTTACTGTTTGCATCTATACCTCTTTACCTCTTTCAAAGGGAAAAGAAGATTTGCTAATAGCAATTTATGCCTTACCGTAAAGCTACAGAGCTTCATTCTTCGTGGATGTGGAATATGGCCAAAACGCTTATTACATCAT
>NZ_JBHIPW010000059.1:0-2381 GCF_042196265.1 Bartonella sp. AP1QHHD | reverse complement strand
AATCGTGATGGAAAAATTGTAGAACAGCCAGCAAGTGCAGCAGTTGCTGGTGTCATTGCTAAAACTGATTTTACACACGGTTTTTGGCATTCTCCTTCCAATAAAGTGATCAATGGCATTGTTGGTATTGCACGCCCCATTGATTTTTCCATTGGTGATCGATCAAGCCGCGCTAACCTTCTTAACGAACAAAACATCACAACAATTATCCGCGAAAATGGTTATCGTCTTTGGGGTAATCGCACCCTTTCAAGTGATACAAAGTTTGCTTTCTTATCGGTGGTGAGAACCGCAGATATGATCAATGACGCCATTTTGCGCGGGCATCTATGGGCTGTCGATCGTAATATCAAAAAAACCTACATGAGTGACGTGAGTGAAAGCGTCAATGCCTATTTGCGTGATTTAAAAGCACAAGGCGCCATTCTTGGTGGGCGCTGTACGCCTGATCTAGAGTTGAATACAGCAAGCGCTATTGAAGGCGGAAAAGTTTATTTCAATGTCGAATTCACACCAACAACACCAGCAGAACACATCACATTCCGTTCACGCATTGTGAATGATTATTTAGAGGAGATTTTTTAATGGCTATCCCCGTTTTACCAAGAGTTTTGAAATATTTTAACATTTTTGTCGACGGCATTCCCTATCAAGCAAAATGTGAAAGCGTAACATTACCGAATTTGAACTTGGTTGTTGAAAGTTATCGCGGCGGTGGCATGGATAGCTCCATTGAAGTTGACCTTGGTCTTGAAACCCTCACGCTTAGCATGACCATTTCTGATTGCTCTCCAGAGTTAATGGCACTCTTAGGGCGCACTGATGTCGACATTTCATTACGAAGTTCAATGCAAGCGCAAGGCACACCAGCAGAAGGTGTTGTCATTACCATGAGAGGACTATGCAAAGGCTTTGAAATGGCAGAATGGCAACCGGGCAGCAAAGCAACTTCTACGGCTACATTCACATTGCAATATTTCAAATATGTCCAGAAGGACGTTGAAATCGTTGAGATAGACGTCCTCAACTTGGTGAGAAAATTCAATGGCGTCAATCAACTCGCAGACCATAGAGACAACATAGGATTATAAAAATGACAGTCCAAACAAGCATTACACATAAATTATTGATACCTGTTACTTTTGAAGGAAAAGAGCACACCGAAATTACTNTGTTGAGATAGACGTCCTCAACTTGGTGAGAAAATTCAATGGCGTCAATCAACTCGCAGACCATAGAGAAAATATAGGATTATAAAAATGACAGTCCAAACAAGCATTACACATAAATTATTGATACCTGTTACTTTTGAAGGAAAAGAGCACACCACAATTACCTTACAGCGCCCCAAAACAAAAGATGTGCAAGCAATCGACAANTTACAGCGCCCCAAAACAAAAGATGTGCAAGCAATCGACAAAAAAGAAGGCATAGAGCAAACAATCGCTATGATCGCACGTCTTTCTGGATGGGCACATGAAGCGGTTGGAGAACTCGATATTAATGACTTGTCGAGCATTGGAGAGATTTTGGAGTCTTTTATCAAGCGGCGGGATACCTCGACTGGGAAACCGCCGCTAAACTCATAGCCGATATTACCATTGTGTTCCATTGGTCCCTTTCAAAGATGATGGAAATGGAACCGCAAGAACTCATATTCTGGCGAAAACAAGCAGCAGAAAGGTATAAGATAAAATGAGTGAAAAAGTTGCTGATGCAAAGGTGAGATTGTCTCTTGAAGACAAACTCACCACACCTCTCAAACATCTTCAAAAAAAATTCGATACATTGTCAAAAACACTCTCACATAGTTTGGGTATTCCGCGCTTTTCTGCTGCTGTCAAAAACATGACAAAAAGCCTTCATGGTGTTCAAAGTGCTCTTGGAGTGGCGGCAAGCCGTGCTTCAGTCTTTACTGGTGTCTTGGGGCTTGCTGGTGGTGGTCTTGTGGCAAGTGTAGCCGCCCTCACCATGAAAACCATGCATCTGGGCGATAGTCTTTATCACGCATCACACCATTTAAATATGAGTGTTGCATCACTTCAATTATGGGGTGATGCAGCCGATAATTCAGGCACTTCTGCCGAACTTTTTCAACAATCCTTAGCGGTTTTAAATAGGCGTTCAGCACAAGCATATGCCGGACAAAAAAGAGGAATGATGGGCTTTGAAGCGCTTGGCATTTCTGTCAAAAACACTTCTGGAAAACTCAAATCCACTTCTGTCTTGTTAGAAGAAATTACCGACAAGATGAGTAAGATGAAAAGCCAAGCACAAAGACAGCATATTGCCGCTCTGCTGTTTGGGGGCGATGGTAAAGAAATGGCGACCATGCTTGCACAAGGCATGGCACCCATTAAAGAGCTGTTTGCAAAGGCGCG
>NZ_JBHIPW010000058.1:0-1600 GCF_042196265.1 Bartonella sp. AP1QHHD | reverse complement strand
GGGGGGGGGTTTTAGTAGTTTTGGTAAAGGCATTGATATTTGTGTAGAGACATTAGATGAGCAAGAGCTTATCAAAATCTCTGAGCGGATAATACAGTGGGCACGTGCCCAAGATTTACAAGCATCAATAGAAAGCAAAACACGTGTTCAAAAGTATAGCTACAATATACGTATAGTCTGGCATTTGGCTTGTTTAGCATTGACAGGTCAAATTGATGTTCTGAAATCTTATCAAAATTTTTTAGAAGCCGGTAAGATTTCTGAGATTTTGGATGACCGTGAAGTAGAGAGATATATTAACCATGCCGTTCAATTTGCTGAAGAATATCTGAAAATCCTTAATGAGCGAAAAGCTATAGATGATCGTCTTAGTTTACAAGATTTGTCTTTTCTTAATACAGTTTCTGAAGACTTAAAAAGGATGGACTGGACAGTCTATCGTGATAAAAATTACAATTGCAATGCTTATTTTATAACGAAAGATCGTATCATTAATATAGTGTACGACCTTGATAAAAAAGGAGAGACACCATTTGTTACCTTCAAGGTTTCTCTTTCAACACTTGGTTTTTCTACAGCTTATCGATCTATTTTCATCAATACTCCCCAATATACCGTTCTTAAAGAATCAGAAGAAGTTTATGCAGTTTCTAGTACTGAATTGGATGAAGGCAAGCTGAAACAGATCAGTGCGGATATTTTGTGCTGGGCTGATCGACAAAATGTGAATCAAATCATCTATGATTATGCGGCTTTGTCCCCAGACAGTGAATATGATTTTGCGAAGTTGCACCTTATTGCACTTATTCTTATTGGGGATGTTGAAAAACTCAAATTTTATAAGGAAAGTTTGAAGGATAAAAACTTTTCAGCTTTGATAAGGGAAAACATAGCACATATTATTGATAACGTCCTTGCTCTTGCACGCCGTTATCGGACTGGTTTTCCTAAAAACGCTCCGATTTTAAGCTTGGATCCGCAAACAGCATCTGTTGCTTCTAAAACAACTTCTGTTGAAGTGGCAGAGGAAGTGGATGAAGCGGATGACACTGATGATCGTCTCACCATGGAAAGTGCTCATGCACTTTTAAAAAGTCTAGGCTGGTCAACCGAGAAAATCAATGAGAATGACCATATGGCAAGCTATCAATTGGCTGATCGTGAAGTAGACATTCTTTATAACGACGAAATTGCCAAAGATTACCCACAATTTGATAGCGCCTTTATGATTAGCACGGGCATTCTTTCCACCGCTTGTAAATTCATTGATCCTACCTACACGGAAGATATTCCAGATTTACAGCTTAATTTTGAAGCAAAGGGTTTAGAAATCTTTGAACCAGAAGTTACTGCGGATCGCTTAAAGCAAGCGCTTGATGATGCTTTAGAATGGGCATCCAAAGGGATTGATCTTTCTAAAAGGCTACGCTCTGATTATGGTATAGCTCCTTGGGAAAAGGATGCAACGTCTAGAGCAAACGATGCACATTATGCTTTGCTTCATCTTGGCGCTCTTGCTTTGTTGGGTGATGCTGAAACCTTACAATCTTATCAGAAAAGTTTTGCAGCAGGGGATCACCTAGGCTTTGACGAGAGCATC
>NZ_JBHIPW010000057.1:0-10166 GCF_042196265.1 Bartonella sp. AP1QHHD | reverse complement strand
AAGCAGATTTTAATTCGCCATGTTGCAGAGCCCGGAACACAACGTTTGTTGTTGCAAAAACATGATATTGATGTTGCTCGTGATTTGACCCCTGAAGATCTTGCAGATCTGCAAAAAACAACAGATGTTAAAATCGAAGAAGTGTTAGAGCCATCCATGATGTACTGGGGATTTAATATGACAAATCCTATTTTTGCTAAGGAAAAAGTACGTTTGGCGATGCGTTATCTCATAGATTATGAAGGTCTTGGCAAGAAGCTTCTCAAAGGTGTTGGTGTTCCACGGGCCAGTTTTGTTCCTCTTGGCAACTTTGGGGCTTTAGATGAAAAAGAAGGGCAACCCTTTACATTTGATATTGCAAAAGCCAAGCAGCTTTTAGCAGAAGCTGGTTATCCGAATGGATTTGAGGCAAATTTTCTCGTATCAAATGCTCCTTATAGGGTGTTACTTGCTCAGTCACTCCAAGATAGTGCCGCAAAGGCGGGGGTGCGTCTTAAAATTGAACGGATGGCCGGTACACAGTTGTTTTCTAAACTTTATGCACGGGCTTTTGATACGATTTTTGTCGGATGGAATAACGATTCTGCGGATCCTCATACCATGGCTTCACGTCTTGTTTATAATCCAGATAATCGGCTTGAGGCAAAAAACACCGCCTATCCTAGTTGGCAATATGGGTATTTGGATGAAACGATGAATCAAAAGGTTCAGGATGCATTGTTTCAAAAAGATCCACAAAAACGGGCACAACTCTATGCTGATTTACAACGTGAATTGATGCAAAAAGGACCTTATGCGTTTATCTTTCAGAAATATACTGTTATCGCGATGACGCCTGATATCAAAAAGTGGGTTTGGAATAGTGCGCCACATATTTTTTATAGTAAAATTGAAAAATAAGAGTGTCTTCAATGCTGTTCAATAGATAAAGGGCATCGTCATGATATATTTCGGCGTATTGTATAAATTTTAAGCTTTGCAATGCGTCGAAGATCATAGGTAATGCGTGATATATTGTTGAATGTCTTTTCAAGACATTCGTTTAAAGATATTTTTCATTCTCATTAGAGGTGTATTTATGTGGATACTAAGATTGAATATTTCAATTTCTCTGAATTAGAAAGTGGTCAATTTATTTGTTAAAAAACTGAGTATAACATAAAGAAACGAAGTGTAACAAATGTTGTGGAATTTAGTAGTGCTAAAGGTGCAAAGGGTTTGCGATGTTGAAGGAAAGTTTTGTTATGGGTGGGTAAACAAGGGATATCAGTTTTTTATGGCGTTTATATTTTCTTTTGCTTGGAAAGATGATGAGATGCCAATTGAAGGGTGCTGTTTTATGGGGAGTGATGAAAAAATTAAATTTCCTTTTGAAGAAGGAATAAAAGTCGTTGCATTTGGCAAACTAACGAATTTTCCTGTTTTATCAAATCGTCAAATTATTATGAAGGCTCTTTGTTATTAAGGCACTTGAGCCGAAAGGGGTAGTGCTTTGATGATATACAAAACACCGGAAAAAATAAGAGATAAGCTTGCTTAACAAGATAGAGAAAAAATATTGCTTTTATAGTCTTCAATAGTAGGCGTTATGATATCGTGAATAAGCTCTATTGTTGGTGAGCGTTCATTGTATATCAGAGTGTTTTTCTTTGTATGTTTTGGTTTGGCTTATAAGTGTAGGCAGGAGGAGCCATTGGCAAGAGGTGCTTGTTCTTAAAGATTTTAAAACTTGGTTTTTAGAAGCCTATAGTTTGTCTAAACTTAATTATTAAGCACGTTTTGCTGCATGGGGAATTTATACAATAACGTTAAAAGGAAAATTCTATGAACGTGAAAAGAAAAATATTGAAAAAGAGCAGTTCTTTTGTTTCTGTTGTTCTTGCAATGGGGATGTTTGTGCAACAAGTTTCAGCAAAAACACCTACTGATACCCTTGTAATGGCTTTGAATCTTGATTCAATTGAGACTTTTGATCCTGCGCAGATCAATGAACGTTATGGCAATGAAATTATTGCTAATATTTGTGATAACTTAATCGATTCCGCTACAGATGATGCAGCTAAAATAGCGCCTTCTTTGGCAAAGAGTTGGGATGTTTCAAATGAGGGTGGGGGTACAGTTATTACTTTTCATTTGCGTGATGATTTGAAGTTTAATGATGGTCGGCCTGCTGGTGCTCATGATCTTGTTTGGGGGATGAAGCGGGTTGTTAAATTGAAGTTGTCTGCAGCAGCTATATTTAACGAATATGGAATTACAGAACAAAATATTGATTCTACTCTTCAAGCCCCCGATGAGAAAACAGTGGTGATGAAATTTGATAAGCTTTATCCAGCAGAGATCATCCTTGGCCATATTCTTACTACTCGTGTTGCTGCTTTACTTGATCGTGAGACACTTATGAAACACGAACAAGATGGTGATATGGGAAATCGCTATTTGGCAAGTCACGCTGCTTGTGTTGGTCCTTATCAATTAGTCAACTGGCGTTCTGGAGAGGCGATTTTGTTGCGTGCAAGTTCCTATCATTGGGGAGAGGAAGCAAAATTGAAGCAGATTCTCATTCGTCATATTGCTGAGCCTGGAACACAACGTTTGTTGTTGGAAAAACACGATATTGATGTGGCACGTAATTTGATGCCTGAAGATATAACAGATCTCCAAGTAACAACAGATATTAAGATTGAAAAAGTGTTAGCTCCATCTGTGATAATGTGGGGGTTCAATACGACAAATCCTATTTTTGCCAATGAAAAGGTGCGTTTGGCAATGCGCTATCTGATCGATTATGACACTCTGGGAAAGACTCTTCTTAAAGATGTTGGTATTCCACGGGCAAGCTTTATTCCCATTGGTAATCTTGGAGCTTTGGATGAAAAAGAAGGGCAACCCTTTAAACTTGATCTTGAAAAAGCCAAGCAGCTTTTAACAGAAGCAGGTTATCCAAATGGTTTTAAAGCCAATATTTTTGCAGGGAAATCTCCTTATCCTTTTGCTTTACCTATTGCACAGTCTATCCAGGACAATGCAAAAAAAATAGGTGTGCACTTTAAGATTGAACATTTTGTAGGGACACAGTTGTTTTCCAAACTTTATGCACGTAGCTTTGATACAATTTTTATGGGATGGAATAACGATTCTGCAGATCCTTATACAATGGCTTCACGTCTCGTTTATAATCCGGATAATCGGTTTGAGGCTAAAAACACAGGCTATCCTAGTTGGTGCCACGGCTATTTGGATGAAGATATGAATAAGAAGGTTCAGGCAGCTCTGTTTCAAAAAGATCCACAGAAACGGGCACAAATGTACGCCGATTTACAGCGTGATTTTATGCAAAAAGGACCTTATGCGTTTATCTATCAGACATATAGTATTATTGCTATGACACCTGATGTTAAAAAATGGGTGTGGAATAGTGCACCACGTATTTTTTATAATGCCATTGAAAAATAAGCACGTTTAAAATGTTGTAATATACAACAGTGAATGTGATGATAATAACTTCGGTGTTTTGCATAGAGTTTAAAGCTTTGCAAAATATCGAAGTTTATCGGTAAAGTGCATTATAGAGTAACTCGAAGATACTCTTCTTTAGAGAGGGACTATGCATTTTTATAGAATAATTATACATAGATATTAAGATTGTAGATTTCAATCTTAAGTGAAGAAAAAAATAATAAATTTGCCGGTTAAAGAAATGGGCATACTGAATATGAGCAGAATTTAGTATTTTGTAGAAAAAGTGAGGGACCTTAAAATGTGCTATTGAGAAAAAAGTTAGTTATATGCAGGTGCGTTGGGGGAATATGGGATTATTGTGGAGCTGGTGCTTCAAATTATACCGCTTTTCCTTAAAAAATGATGAGATGCTGAGACTGCCCTTTAGTATGAGTCCTGGAAAGTCCAAATGTCCTTGTGAGGAAGGAGTGGAATGGCTATGGTTAGAAACTATACTTATGAGAATTGTCAAAATATCGAAGGATGAGTGAGCTTTTAAAGCAACTGAAGTTGGTTCTCTGAGAACTCTTTTGAGAAAATAGCAAAAAGACTTTTAAAGCAGAAGTCCTGTTTGATGCGATAAAAAAATCTTTGGCTTGTATGATCAAAGTTATTGGTGCTGTGACATCACCAACAGGCGCTGTCATTTGTGGTATTATTCATTGTTTATCAGATCATTTTTCGTTGTCTCTTTTGCTTTAGTTTACCAATATTGCTCAAGGGGTTGCTCCTGCTGTTTAAAGGGTTTGATATTTTATCTTTAGGAGGTGTGCTTTAAAAGCCTGATTTTTTTTATTTTTGCACGTTACTGTTGCAAGGAAAATTTATACAACAAACTTTAAAGAGATAAGTCTATGAATTTAAAAAGAAAGATATTTAAAAGGAGCAGTTGTTTTATTTCTGCTTTTATTACTTTTGGGATGTTTGTGCAGCAAGTTTCAGCAAAAACACCTGCTGATACCCTCGTGATGGCTTGGGATCTTGATGCGATCAGTAATTTTGATCCTGCGCAGCTCAATGACCGGTATGGAGCTGAAATTGTTATCAATGTTTGTGATAATTTGGTTGATTCTGCTAAAAATGATGGAGTTAAAATCGTTCCTTCTTTGGCAAAGAGTTGGGATGTTGTAAGCGATGATCAGAGTACGGTGATTACTTTTCATTTGCGCGATGATTTGAAGTTTAATGATGGTCGGTCTGCTGGTGCTCATGATCTTGTTTGGGGAATGAGGCGGGTTGTTAAATTGAAGCTATCTAATGCGGCAACTTTTAATGAATATGGTATCACAGAACAAAATGTTGATAAGGCTTTTCAAGCCCCCGATGAGAAAACAGTGGTGATGAAATTTGATAAACCTTATCCAGCAGAACTTATTCTGAGCAATATTTCTAGGAATCGTACTGTTGCTCTGCTTGATCGTGAGACACTTATGAAACACGAACAAGATGATGATATGGGAAATCGCTATTTGGCAAGTCACGCTGCTTGTGTTGGTCCTTATCAGTTAGAAAGTTGGCGTCCTGGAGAAGGGATTTTGTTGCGTGCAAGTACCATTTATTGGGGAGAGGCACCCAAATTGAAGAAGATCTTAATTCGTCATATTGCTGAGCCTGGAACACAACGTTTGTTGTTGGAAAAACACGATATTGATGTGGCACGTAATTTAACGCCAGAGAATATAGCAGATCTCCAAAAAACAACAGATATTAAAATTGAAAAAGTGTTAGTTCCATCCCTGATAGTATGGGGGTTCAATACAACGAATCCTATTTTTGCCAATGAAAAGGTGCGTTTGGCAATGCGTTATTTGATCGATTATGACACTCTGGGAAAGACTCTTCTTAAAGATGTTGGCATTCCACGGGCAAGCTTTATTCCTCTTGGTAATTTTGGGGCTTTGGATGAAAAAGAAGGGCAACCCTTTAAACTTGATCTTGAAAAAGCCAAGCAGCTTTTAATAGAAGCGGGTTATCCAGATGGTTTTGAGGCCAATATTTTTGCAGGAAAATCTCCTTATCCTTTTGCTTTGCCTATTGCTCAGTCTATCCAGGATAATGCAAAAAAGATAGGTGTGCACTTTAAGATTGAACATTTTATCGGTACACAGTTGTTTTCCAAACTTTATGCACGTAGCTTTGATACAATTTTTATAGGATGGAATAATTCTTCTGCGGATCCTCATACAATGGCTTCACGTTTTATTTCAAATCCTGATAATCGGTTCGAGGCTAAAAATACAGGCTATCCTAGTTGGTGCCACGGCTATTTGGATGAAGATATGAATAAGAAGGTTCAGGCAGCTCTGTTTCAAAAAGATCCACAGAAACGGGCACAAATGTATGCTGATTTACAGCGTGAATTAATGCAAAAAGGACCTTATGCGTTTATCTATCAGACATATAATATTATTGCTATGACACCTGATGTAAAAAAATGGGTGTGGAATAGTGCACCACGTATTTTTTATAGTGCAATTGAAAAATAAGAAGGTATCAAGTTTATAAAATATAAAAAACATGATCATGATATATTTGATGTATTGCAAAGCTCTTTAACACTTTGCAATACGTTGAATTTTATCGGGAATGGATTACTATGTTGTATCGAGAATTTTATTTCAGGAATTCTTATGAAAGATGCGTTTGTGTGGATGTTAGGATTGAATATTTTAACTTCTATTGATACAATTTTCAGATGAAATAATGACTCTAGACATCCCCATACAACGGCTTCAAGTTTTTTTTACAACCCTGATAATCGATTTGAAATTAAAAATATAAGCTATTCTAGCCGGTGTTATGGGTATTTTGATGAAGCTATAAATCAAAAGTTTAAAGATGTGTTGTTTCAAAAAGATTCACAGAAACGGGCGTAAAGAATTGAAAAATGGTAAGTTTGTTTAGTGAAAAAACAGGTGTAACAAATGTGGCAGAATTCACTGTTTCCGAAATAGCAGGGGCTCTAAAGCGTGTTGTTGAAGAAAAGTTTGGTTATGTACGGGTGCGTGGGGAGATATCAGGGTACCGTGGTACTCATGCTTCGGGACATGCTTATTTTGCTTTAAAAGATGATAAGGCACGGTTGGAAGCTGTTATTTGGCGTGGAGTTATGGAAAAGCTCAAATTCCCTCCTGAAGAAGGGATGGAAGTAGTTGCTGTTGGTAAACTTACAACTTATCCAGGGTCATCGAAATATCAAATTGTCATTGAGGCTCTTGAACCAACGGGGGTTGGTGCTTTGATGACACTTCTTGAAAATCGTAAGAAAAAGTTTTTAGAAGAAGGCTTGTTTGATGAAGAAAAGAAAAAACCTTTGCCTTATATGCCTCGAATTTTAGGCGTTGTAACATCACCAACAGGTGCTGTTATTCGTGACATTATTCATCGTATATCCGATCGTTTTCCGTTGCATATTTTGGTTTGGCCTGTACGTGTTCAGGGGGAAACAAGTGGGAGGGAAGTGGCTGTTGCTGTTGAAGGTTTTAATGCTCTTGGTCCAGGTGGACTTATTCCAAAACCTGATCTTATTATTGTTGCACGGGGAGGGGGAAGTTTAGAAGATTTGTGGGGGTTTAATGACGAAGCTGTTGTTCGTGCTGTTTATGAATCTTCTCTTCCTGTTATTTCTGCTGTTGGGCATGAAACGGACTGGACCTTGATTGATTATGTGGCTGATTGGCGCGCTCCAACTCCTACCGCCGCAGCAGAACGGGCTGTTCCTGTTAAGCTTGATCTCGAGGTGCTGGTGGCATCGCTTGATGCACGTTTGCGCAAGGGACTCGCGCGTTATTTGGATTTTTATCGACAAAAATTGCGTGCTACTCTACGAGCTCTTCCGACTGCCGATCAACTTTTTGCTCTACCACGGCGTGGTTTGGATGAAACTTCAAGTCGATTGCGGCGTGCTCTTTGTGTAAGCTACGATAAAAAACGTTTTTCTTTTCATGCACTTGGTGTGCGTCTTTCACCGCGTTTGTTAAATAGTGAAAAAGCACAACGCAATACAAAGGAATATACGGCACGTCTTCAGCGTGCTTTTGTGCGTAGTGTGGAAAAACAACGTGCTGGGTTAGAGGTAGTATCTAGGCTTTTAAGAAGCACTTCATATCAGAATATTTTGGAGCGTGGTTTTGTTTTGGCTTTGGGGAAAGATCATAAGCCTATTAAACGGTTGGTTCAGTTTCCTGAAACAGGGCAAATAAATTTACGCTTTTTTGATGGAGATATCAGTGTTGCAACACAAGAACCTGTTTTTTCTAAACGGTCAAAACACAAGCAGATAAAGTCGCCAAGCGATGATCAAGGAACTCTCTTTTAATACGGTTAATGCCATGCTTGCGGAAGGTCTTCTTAAGGGAGTGGATGGAAAAGTTCGTTGCGCATGGGCTGGAACGGATCCACTTTATTGTGCTTATCATGATACCGAATGGGGAAAGCCTGTTTTTGAGGATATTCGTTTGTTTGAGAAAATTTGTCTTGAAGGTTTCCAAGCGGGGCTTTCTTGGTTTACAATTTTAAAAAAACGCTCTTTTTTTCGCGTTGCATTTGATCACTTTGACTTTGAAAAGATTGCTCATTATGATGAGCTAAAGGTGCAAATGTTAATGCAGAATAAAGACATTGTTCGCCATCAAGGAAAAATTCAATCAGTGCTTAATAATGCATTGAGAGCACAAGAAATTATAACAGAGTGGGGGAGTTTGTCCCACTATTTTTGGTCTTTTCAACCACCACAATCGGAGCGTTATGAAAAAATAGATTTTCAAACACTGTTAGCTAACCCTATGACGCCTGCTTCTTTTCGTCTTTCTCAAGACTTGAAGAAACGTGGTTGGACATTCGTTGGCCCCACAATTTGTTATGCTTTTATGCAGTCCGTAGGAATTGTTAATGATCATCTTGAAGGATGTTTTTGTCGATAAATTGGCAAACTTTCTTTTGTAAGAGTAATGATTAATAGGATAATAATTGAATTATTTAATAAATGTATAAATTATACAATTCCGCTGTATAAGATAATTGAAATATACAAACTATACAATATTAATGATTTTCTATTGTTGTTGGCACTAAAAACGATAAAGGTATAATTTTGAGGATGAAAAAACAGACGCAAAAAGGAGTGATATCTTAACTGTTATGTATCTGAAGTGAGATAATGGTAATGTCTTGTATGTTTTAAAGAAACATCTAGTTACACCAAAGCCCGTTTTGCGACGCAGCTCATGAATGCTATGACAGTAAATCCATCGTGCACTCCATCTTTACGCTTATGAAGGAGAAGATCGGCACCATCACACATTTACTAGTTCTCAATGTTGTCAACAGTCTTTAGCATTTGTAATGGTTCAGAAGAGGTGTTTTTATTTCCGTTAGTGACATGACCGTTATAATTAATGAATATTTTATTCATGTTTATTGACGAATGCAAAGTGGTTTTTAGATGGGGTGCTGTTGTTGCATTGTTTTACTTTGCTTGTATGACTGTTGGTTTATTTATATGTAGGTCGATTGCCCAATGCTTACCTAGGCAATATAAAATGAAATGCAGCGATGAAAAATTGAAGTTAAATGACTCAAGCTGCTTGTGTTAGGTTTTATTATCTGATAACTTTCTTTCACTAGAGAGGAATTTTGCTGCGTGTGAGCTCCAGTTTTGGGAGGATACTTAAGCTCAGACAGATTGGTATTCACTGCATTGCTTCGTTGAATCTCTGTATGTTTCCGCTGGAAACGAGAGTTTTGTTGCGGTATGTTGCTTTCTGTTCTATTTTTATAGTGGTAAAGCAATGATGCACACTAAAGTTTAGAAGGTTTTATATTCGTTATGTCTTTGGGGGGGGAGTGTCTAATAAATTTTGTTTTTATCAATGGGGGGGATGCATTTTAGTGTATATTCTTTTATTGTAAGCTTTATTTCTCAAAAGATAAAGCGTGGAAGGAATGATTCTTCTCATTTTTCCTTTATCTTTGTTAACGCGTTTGGTTTTGTTGGTAAAAACGTAAAACTTTTGACACTTAGGTTTCAAAAGATTAAGCAGATTTTTGTGGGGGGTAGCGTTTTAGAAAAGATATTTTCTTATGTCTTTCTGCTGTTTCAGTGCCGTCTTGGTCATGTAGTAAAGATGCGCCGCATCTTGAAGCTGAGTGTTTGAGGGGGATGACTATTTTTAAAGTTTGCATATTTTATTTTAAATGTCGCCTAAAGGAATAAAATAATGAATTCATAAATTTTTGCGTAATGATTTTTTTTAAGCTCACTATTTTTTTGGGCGACAAGGCTTATTGATGATTAATAGGGAACTGATATAGTGCATTATCATATGCAAAGAGATTATGAAAAGAATGTAATACTGGTTAGCAAAACATATATTGCATGTTCGCTATGGTTTATTGAGACGTAAGTCAATGAATTTATCAAGTAGATGACTCTGTGTAGGTGATTAGAAATATAGGCGATTAGAACGTATTTATTCAATGTTATAATTATAAATTTGCTATATTATCTCAGCGTCATTAATTGATAAAAATAAATAAAGGGAAAAGTTTATGAACTTGAAGAAAACAATATTGAAAAGTAGCAACTCTCTTGTTTCTGCTCTTATGGCATTGGCGATGGTTGCACAACAAGCTTCAGCAAAAACACCGGCTGATACCCTTGTGAT
>NZ_JBHIPW010000056.1:0-1084 GCF_042196265.1 Bartonella sp. AP1QHHD | reverse complement strand
CGGCGCTGTTCTAGATAATCAGTACGACGATAGGCACGCTCTACTTTGCCGCCAACTGTATGACTTA
Source organism: Bartonella sp. AP1QHHD (assembly GCF_042196265.1). NCBI lineage: Bacteria > Pseudomonadati > Pseudomonadota > Alphaproteobacteria > Hyphomicrobiales > Bartonellaceae > Bartonella > Bartonella sp. AP1QHHD. The sequence goes on along the minus strand of NZ_JBHIPW010000056.1, from coordinate 1,017 downwards.
GAATAGTTTCAGCGACCTCATAGGGGGCATCGGTTGTTTCAGCGAGCCAATCACGTAAACTAGAACGAAATCCATGGGGGCATGCCTCAATTTTATTGTCTCTCATATATTGAGCCATACAATTTGCAGCGAGGGGACCCCGACCGGTTGCAGAAAAGAAGAAATCATTGCGAGAAAGCAAGCGCGCTTGTTTTAAGATTTCTAATGCTTCTGATGATAGAGGCACGCGAAACTCTTCTGTAGTATCACGTCGACCTTTCATATTTTCAGCAGGGATTGTCCAGATATCGCCATCAACTTGGTCTTTATGAATATGACACAAAGGGTTGGTACGAACGCCTGTCAAAATAAGCAAACGCAAAGCCAGTTGTGTTAAGGTTGATGCTTCGCAAAGTGTTTTATAAAAGGCAGGGACATCTCTCCAATCCATAGCTGGAAAATTTTGCGTTTTATGGCGTTGTTTACCTAAGAGAGCGCGTGCTTTTTCTGTTGCTTGTAAATCAACATCCAAACCCAAAGCAGCCGCATGTTTGAGACAAATATTAAGGCGGGTAAGAGCTTTATCAGCTGTTGCTGCTTTTGTATGCCAAATGGGAGCAAGTGTATTGCGTATCTCTGTTTGTGTAATCTCTGAAACGGGGAGGCAACCTAATTTGGGGAGAATATGGAGTTTTAAGGGTAAAAACCAACGCCCATCTTTACCATCTCCTTTTAGTTCAGCTTTACGGCTTTCAAAAGCATCCAACGCGATATCTTTTAAATAATGGAGATTACTTATTGCCTCACGCTTTTGTTTATTGCGTTCTTTAATGGGGTCACGACCTTCACGAAGAACAGAGCGCCACCCAGTTGCCAATTCACGGGCTTGTTTTAAAGAGACATCTCTCAAGGCACCCAAGCCCATTTCACGGCGCCGCCCATGAATGGTAAAACGGTAAATCCATTGAGCACCTCCATCTTTACGCTTATGAAGTAACAAGCCGGCACCATCATTATATTTGCCAGCTCCCAATGTTG
>NZ_JBHIPW010000055.1:0-4018 GCF_042196265.1 Bartonella sp. AP1QHHD | reverse complement strand
TTTACTTCTAAAAATGCGTGTAATTCGCGAGCGTTAACAGTTTGAACTGTTTCCTGTCCAATTATTTGTTCTGATATTTTTATAAGAGTGTTCATGATGAACTCCTAGATGTTAAAGTTTTTGATTGACACTCAATAGAGAGTGCCGGGTGCTCAAAAACACGGCATCTAGTCCGTCGTTATGCCTTTCCCAAAAGGGTATTGTATAGCATAACCACACCCGACAAGACCTTTATATGCCACGGCATATAATGAGTCAAAATCTTTAATGTTCAGAAGATTGATTATTTCGGCAACCAATCCGCTAGATGTTTTAAGGTGTTTTTGAGGCACCTGATTCGATTATTCATATTGTCGCCACATTGTCAAGTAACTCCTGATAATTTTTTGATATTTTTGCTAATTGATATCTTCCTCATCCATATGGATGACGCCTTCACCTTCGTCGCATGCGTTTGGTGGAGCGTTTGGATCAAGGGTATCATCCTTGTCTGGTGTTGTGTTTGCAACGTTTCCAGCCGCATCTTCTTGTGATGCATCAAAAAGTTCGCATNCGCCATTCTGCTGGAATATAGGGGCGGAAAGGGGGCTCTTGAACAAGCTTTGCTTCCGCTTGTACAAAGGGATCACCACCAATATCACATGAGAAAGAAGACTTACCGCGTGATGATTTATTGCGATAAGCCGCAATGGCCGCAACAGCTTCTGATTGATTGTGGTAGGTGTATTTGAGTTCATGAAAAGGCTCTTTACCAACCTTGACTTCTTTTTTTTCACCAGTGCGAATATCGTGATAGTTTGCAATAACACCGCCTTTTTTCTCTTCTTCTTGCTCTTGATTTTCAGGTGTTTTGGCTTCCGTCTCTGCTTTAGGCAAATTGGGGGCGTCACTTTCATCCATATGGATCACATCTTCGCTGTCATCAATTTCCTCTGGTTCTCGTGCATCAGCGGCGGCTTTTTGATCATCTCCTGCATCTGTCTTTAATCCATTGGCGGCACCTGCTTCATCGCGTGCACTGTATTTAAAATCCCAAGAGGTACATTGTTTTTCATGGATGACAACGACGGGCAGTGTTTCACCGGTGATGGCTTTGCCTTCACCCCGTTTGGCAAGCACCAATTTGCCATCAACGGGTTTTGCTACCGCATCATACTCTTCTGCAAGGCGCGTAGCAAAAGCCATATCGCTTTCAGCTGTTTGGTCAATGTGACGCACAACGATTTTTGCAAGAGAAGGATCAACCTTTGGCGTATAGCCATTACGCTCTGCTATCTCTTGAACAATACTACCAAGGGTTTTTTGGTGATAGGATTGGCTTTTTGGAGTTCTGTAAGACGTGTTCATGGAGGCGGCGCGCCCTGTCACACTTAAGCTTTGTGGTGGGCTGCTCACAGAGATTTCGTCTATCAGATAGGCTCCCATATCGCGATTTTTTCCGCCTTCATAGCCAAGTGTTATGGAAATAACTGTCCCGATGAGAGGGATATCAAGAAAGCCGTTATCGCTGTCACGTGCGCGGTCATCAAGCTCTATAGTGATACGATCACTTTTGTTTTCTGCTTCATCGGTAATTTCAATTGATAAAACATAATCCATGAGCGTTTTGGTGATATCTTCTCCATTTGCCAGAACCATGCAAAAAGGTTTCATGATTGACTGCCCCAAATTCTGATCACAGGTGTGGCTTTCGGATAGGGGAGGGGTGGTAAGAGTATCGTGATACCTGCTTTTAAAATGGGTCCATAGTCTGCAAGCCCCAAATTCGCTGCATAGACGCGTTCAACAGCAAGTGCTTGTTGACCTTTGGTATAGTATTTCCAGCAAATGGCATCCACCATATCGCCATCTTTGGTCATATAAAGGTCACTCATAGGTCTTCACCATATTCTCTCAACTTTATTGTAAATTCTTGTTTTTTGGGGGTGCCATTATGATGAAAAACGCTTTGTTTTTCCTCTACAGAAAGAATGACAAACTTACCTAAGATTTTGCCTTGACCGCTCACAAGAATGTGAGGTCCTTCATGTGCCATTTGTCGTAAATATTCAAGCTGTCTGTGACCACCTTTGAAATCTGGATAAATCACACCAGTTAAAGAAAATTCCGCATTTGCAACAGCAGGCAATTGAAGAGCAGCCTTTCTCCCCAATCGCCCTTGCTCGACCCATGGAACCCCATAAGACATATCAAGAGTTTGATAAGCTGCTGTTTCAATCGAAAAAATAAAACCACCTAAAGCTAACATCATGGTATTTAATCTGAAAGGCTAGAGGCTATGGCTAAACGTTGCTGTTTTGCATAGTGTTCAAGTGCTTGATTGACAGCGTCTCTGATTTCGTCCTTGAGACCATTTGGTACTGAAATATTGAGATTTGTAATGGTTACGCGGGCGTCTACTTCAACGGGTTTGTGAACCGTAATGGGCTTGGGAGCTTTGAAGGCAGCCACTTTTGCATTTGTTGCCTGCATTTGTCCTGTTTCAATGACACCTGTATTAAAGCCACTCTTGCGTTTTTCAGGCGGGGTATTTGTAACCACTGCTGTATCCAGCATTTTTTTTGCTCGAGTATTGGTTTCTTCAGTAAAGGTTTTAATGGTTTGGGTTGAAGTCTTATTGATTGAAACATTAAAGCCTAACTTTTCTTTCATCCAATTAGGCATCCAGCTGGTTAAACTGCTTATCATGCCGCTAAACCATTCGGATAGGGCTTGCCACTTGCTTTTGATACCTTCCCAAAGCCCGTTAATCAGATTGGCTCCTGCTTCCATTAAATCAACGCCAAGCAACCATTTAATGAGTTCATTGATTCCTTTTGCTATCCAAGAGAGTGGTGAAAAGTTTTTAAAGAGTGTCAAGAGGTTATTGAAAACGTTACTACATAAGCTCGCAAAAGAATTCCACAAGTTGCTTATGAGGCTTACTACCGTATCCCAGTTTTTATAAAGCAGATATCCAATGCCTACAAGAGCTGCAATGCCACCAATGATCCAACCGATAGGTGTGGTCATAATAGCAACACCAAGCGATATAAAAGCAGAACTAACGGCAGTTATTGCCGAAATGAGTGAACCTACAAGAGTTACAGCAAGACCAGCAATTGCGGAAGAAGCCGAGACTACAGCTGAAAATAGCGTTCTTGCAAGAGTTTTAGCAAGACTAGCAAAAGCTGCACTAACCGAACCTATGGCTGAAAGCAGAGACCTTCCCAGAGTAGCAGAAAATCTCATAAAAGCTTTATCTGCTGCGATTATTTTTGAGAGCAGGGATTTTCCAAGATTTGCAGCCAGACCGGTAATTTTAGAACCAACAGAAGTGAAGGCTGAAAGCACTGGTCCTGAAAGAGCGAAAGAAAGCCTGATAAAAACTGCGCTCACTATGGCTAGTGATGTAAGCAGCCAGCCATTGATTTTGTCCCAATTTTTGTAGAGCAAATATCCAGCGCCTACAAGAGCTGCAATGCCACCAATTAGCCAACCAATCGGTGTCGTCATGATAGTATAGCCAAGGGTGACAAACGCTGCTCCCGCTGCGGCTAATGCGGCAATGAGTGGACCAAAAATGAAGGAACCAAGTGCCACAAGTCCTACCTTAAAGAGGGTTATTTCACCAATCAGAGGTTCTAGCCATTGGAACCAGCCTTTAATCCTCTCTGTGAGATCACTGATGCCTTTTCTTAAATCAGAGGTAGGATTAAGCAAATCATTAAGGACTTTTTTTAAGGTTTTTGCCCAGCTCGCAACAGTTGTTTGAATGAGGTCGCGGTTTTCATCAATCAACTTTGAAAAACCGTCAATCATATCATTAATCACGGGCATGAAACGCGCGCCAATAAAGCTCGCGATACCGCCTATTTTTTTCTTAAAAGCACCAAGCTTGTCACTCAAATCTGCGGCATAGCGTGCGACATCGGCACCTATCAGCCATTTTCCTTTCCGCGCCTTTGCAAACAGCTCTTTAATGGGTGCCATGCCTTGTGCAAGCATGGTCGCCATTTCTTTACCATCGCCCCCAAAC
>NZ_JBHIPW010000054.1:0-139630 GCF_042196265.1 Bartonella sp. AP1QHHD | reverse complement strand
CTGCGTTTTGCTATTCGTGAAGGTGGTCGTACTGTTGGTGCCGGTATCGTCTCTAAGATCATTGAATAAATAATGCTTGTTGAGTGCTTTGATTATTGAAGGCACTTTGTATAACAGGGAAATAAAGAGCATGAACAGTCAGAATATTCGCATTCGCTTGAAAGCGTTTGATCATAGAATTCTTGATACGTCGACGCGTGAGATCGTATCGACTGCTAAACGTACCGGTGCAAATGTCCGTGGTCCCATTCCGCTTCCGACGCGGATTGAGAAGTTTACGGTCAATCGTGGACCGCATATCGATAAGAAAAGTCGTGAGCAGTTTGAGATGCGAACACATAAGCGTCTTCTTGACATTGTTGATCCAACGCCGCAAACAGTGGATGCGCTTATGAAGCTCGATCTTTCTGCTGGTGTGGATGTAGAAATTAAGCTCTGAGGTTTGAGGACAGAAGGAACAGACCCGATGCGTTCAGGTGTAATAGCACAGAAGCTGGGCATGACCCGTATTTATAATGATGCTGGTGAGCATGTGCCGGTGACGGTACTTCGTTTGGAGAATTGTCAAGTCATTGCTCAGCGTACAGTTGAAAAGAATGGTTATACTGCTGTTCAATTAGGTGTAGGCTTTGCTAAGGTTAAGAATACTTCACAAGCTCTTCGTGGACATTTTGCTAAGGCTTCTGTTGAGCCTAAAGCCAAAATAGCAGAGTTTCGTGTGAGTCCCGACAATCTTCTTGATGTTGGTACTGAGATTACAGTGGAACATTTTGTTCCAGGACAAAGAGTTGATGTGACTGGTACCAGTATTGGTAAGGGGTTTGCTGGTGTTATGAAACGACATAACTTTGGTGGGCATCGTGCTTCCCATGGTAATTCGATCACACATCGTGCTCATGGTTCTACAGGGCAGTGCCAAGATCCTGGTAAAGTTTTTAAAGGCAAAAAAATGGCTGGCCATATGGGGCAAGTGCGTGTAACAACACAGAATATTGAAGTTATTTCCACTGATAGTGAGCGTGGTTTAATTTTAGTGCGTGGTGCTGTTTCTGGTTCTAAAGGTTCTTGGATTTTGATACGGGATGCTGTGAAGAAGCGTCTTCCTGATAATGCTCCAAAGCCTGCTGGTATTCGCCGTCTTGTGAAGGAGAAAGCGGAAATGGTTACTCCGGTGACGGAAACCTCTGAAGTTGAGGGAGCCTAATAATGGATCTTGTAATTAAAACTCTTGATGGTAATGAAGCTGGCAAATTAAAGGTTTCTGAGGCTATTTTTGATCTTGTACCGCGTGAGGATATTTTGCAACGTGTTGTTCGTTGGCAGCTTGCACGTCGTCAGCAGGGAAGTCATCAATCCCAAGGTCGTTCTGATGTGTCGCGAACAGGGGCAAAAATGTTTAAACAGAAAGGAACTGGGCGTGCTCGACATTCATCTGCACGTGCACCGCAGTTTAGAGGTGGGGGTAAGGCACATGGACCGGTGGTTCGTAGCCATGCGCATGATCTTCCTAAAAAGATTCGTGCTCTTGGGTTACGTCTTGCTTTATCTGCAAAATTAAAAGCAAAAGATTTAATTGTTGTGGATGAGTTGACTGTTAAGGATGCTAAAACGAAAATGCTTGTTTCTCATTTTTCTAAGCTTGGATTTAATAACGCTCTCTTGATTGGTGGTAAAGAGATTGATATTAACTTTTTTCGTGCAGCCTCTAATATCCCTAATATTGACATTTTGCCTATTCAGGGAATTAATGTTTATGATATTTTGCGTCGCAGCAAACTTGTTTTATCAAAAGCAGCTATTGAGGCTCTTGAGGAGCGTTTTAAATGACAGATCTTCGCCATTATGATATAATTATTAGTCCAGTTATTACTGAAAAGGCGACTATGATTTCTGAGTATAATCAAGTTGCTTTTAATGTCGCGCCGAAAGCGACGAAGCCTGAGATTAAGGCTGCTATTGAAGCGCTTTTTAGCGTAAAAGTTAAAGCAGTTAACACGATAGTCCGTAAGGGTAAAGTGAAGCGTTTCAAAGGTATAGTTGGTCGGCAGAGTGATGTCAAAAAAGCGATCGTAACTCTGGCCAGTGGTCAGACTATCGACGTTTCGACAGGTCTTTAAGAGGCTCGGAGATAGGAATAATGGCACTTAAGCAGTTTAATCCAATGACACCTGGGCAGCGTCAGCTTGTTATTGTGGAACGTTCTTGTCTTTATAAGGGAAAACCTGTAAAGATGTTAACAGAAGGTTTGTCTTCAAAGGGTGGACGTAATAATCGCGGTCGTGTTACTGCTCGTTTTCAGGGTGGTGGACATAAACGTAGTTATCGGTTTGTCGACTTTAAGCGTCTTAAACGTGATGTTTCAGCAAAGGTTGAGCGTTTAGAATACGATCCTAATCGTACCGCTTTTATTGCTTTAATCCGCTATGAGGATGGGCAATTGAGTTATATTCTTGCACCACAGCGTCTTGGTGTCGGTGATTCTGTTATGGCTGGTTTAAATGTGGATGTTAAACCAGGTAATGCTATGCCTCTTGCTAATATGCCTGTAGGTACAATTATTCATAATGTTGAGATGAAGCCAGGAAAAGGAGGGCAGATTGCACGTTCAGCAGGTGCTTATGCGCAGTTGGTTGGACGAGATCATGGCATGGCTATTCTTCGTTTAAATTCTGGTGAGCAGCGTTTGGTTCCGAGTAGCTGTTTTGCAACTGTTGGCGCTGTTTCAAATCCTGATCATGGGAATATTAATGATGGTAAAGCAGGTCGGTCACGTTGGCGTGGTAAGCGTCCACATGTTCGTGGTGTTGCTATGAACCCCATTGATCATCCACACGGTGGCGGTGAAGGTCGTACATCGGGGGGGCGCCATCCAGTATCTCCTTGGGGTAAACCTACGAAAGGTAAGCGTACGCGCTCCAATAAAGCTACTGATAAATTTATTATGCGTACGCGTCATCAACGCAAGAAATGAGAAAGGTAGTCTGAGGTGGTTCGTTCAGTGTGGAAAGGTCCGTTTGTTGACGGCTATCTTCTTGGTAAAGCAGAGAAGGTACGTTCAAGTGGGCGCAACGAAGTTATAAAAATATGGAGTCGTCGCTCTACTATTTTACCGCAATTTGTTGGTTTAACTTTTGGTGTTTACAACGGTAATAAGCATATTCCTGTTTCTGTTTCTGAAGAGATGGTTGGGCATAAGTTTGGTGAGTTCGCTCCTACCCGAACTTATTATGGTCATGGTGCCGATAAGAAAGCGAAGAGGAAGTAGGAATGGGAAAAGCTAAAGTTTCGCGCCAGCTTAAAGATAATGAAGCAAGAGCTGTCACGCGGACAATTCGTGTTAGTCCGCAGAAGCTTAATTTAGTTGCTGCAATGATTCGTGGTAAAAGAGTTAATGTAGCGCTCGCTGATTTGATGTTTTCACGCAAGCGTATTGCTGCTACTGTGAAAAAAACGCTTGAATCAGCAATTGCAAATGCAGAAAATAACCACGATCTTGATATTGATTCGCTTGTTGTGGCGGAAGCTTATGTTGGTAAGTCGATAGTGATGAAGCGCTTTCATGTTCGTGGTCGAGGGCGTGCTAGTAGAATTGAACGTCCATTTTCGCATCTTACTGTTATTGTTCGTGAAGTTACCGAAAAAGTGGAGGCCGCGTAATGGGGCAGAAGATCAATCCAATAGGACTTCGTCTTGGTGTTAATCGGACTTGGGACTCTCGTTGGTATGCTGATAGTGGTGAATATGGGCGCCTTCTTCATGAAGATTTGAAAATTCGTTCATATGTGCTTGAGGAGCTTAAACAGGCAGCTATTTCTAAGGTTGTTATTGAGCGTCCTCATAAAAAGTGTCGTATTACGATTCATTCTGCACGTCCTGGTTTGATTATTGGTAAAAAGGGTGCTGATATCGAAAAGCTTCGTCGTAAGCTATCAGAAATGACGGATGCTGAAACTTCATTGAATATTGTGGAGATTCGTAAACCGGAGATTGATGCGACAATTATTGCGCAATCAATTGCTCAACAGTTAGAGCGTCGTGTTGCTTTTCGTCGTGCAATGAAGCGTGCTGTTCAGTCTGCTATGCGTCTTGGTGCGGAAGGTATTCGTATCAATTGTTCTGGCCGTCTTGGTGGTGCTGAAATTGCTCGTATGGAATGGTATCGTGAAGGTCGTGTTCCACTTCATACCTTGCGTTCTGATGTTGATTACGGTACAGCAGAAGCTAAGACCGCTTATGGTATTTGTGGTATTAAAGTTTGGGTCTTTAAGGGTGAGATTCTTGAGCATGATCCGATGGCTTCAGAACGTCGTGCTACGGAAGCTGATCAATCTGGTTCTTCATCGAATCGTCGCCGCGAAAATGCTTAGTTTTTGAGATTGAACTAAAATTTGGAGTAGAGAACAATGTTGCAGCCAAAGCGCACAAAGTTCCGTAAACAGTTCAAAGGCCGTATTCACGGTTTTGCGAAGGGTGGTACGGATTTGAATTTCGGTGCCTACGGTTTGAAGGCTGTTGAGCCGGAGCGGGTCACTGCTCGTCAAATTGAAGCGGCGCGTCGTGCGATTACACGTTATATGAAGCGTTCTGGTCGTGTGTGGATTCGTATTTTTCCAGATCTTCCGGTTACATCTAAACCGACTGAAGTTCGTATGGGTAAAGGTAAGGGAAGTGTTGATTATTGGGCTGCACGTGTTGCTCCTGGGCGCGTCATGTTTGAGCTTGATGGAGTTCCGGAGGATGTTGCACGTGAAGCACTAAGATTAGGTGCTGCAAAGTTGCCTATAAAAACGCGTTTCATCCAGCGTATTGCTGAATAGTGAGGTTAAGCGATGAGAGCCACAGAATTACGGGCGCAAACGCTCGACCAAATGAAAGGTGAATTGGCTAAGTTAAAGAAAGAGCAATTTAATTTGCGTTTTCAAAAAGCAACAGGTCAATTAGAAAAGACTGCGCGCGTTAGACAAGTTCGTCGTGATATTGCGCGTATTAAAACTTTTCTTCGTCAAAAGATAAGTGAAAGTAAGGTTTAAGGAAATAAGAGATGCCTAAACGCGTTTTGCAGGGTGTTGTTATTAGCGACAAAAGTGATAAGACTGTTGTTGTCAAAGTTGAACGCCGTTATTCTCATCCGCTTCTTAAGAAGACTGTTCGGCAGTCTAAAAATTATAAAGCGCATGACGAAAACAACCAATTTAAGATTGGGGATCAAGTTTCTATTCAAGAATCTAGACCAATTTCGAAAGATAAATGTTGGATTGTTGTAAAAGACAATGTAGCGTAATGAGTTAAGCTTATTGTTTTAGAATTTAACAGTGTGGTTATCATTGATAAATTTGAAGGCGATAACTTTATCGTTATTTGGCAGGCAAATCCGAGTGTGTAAAAGGTACAATCGGATATATGTGTTAAGAGAAGGTGGCCAGTCATGATTCAGATGCAAACAAACCTCGACGTTGCTGATAATTCTGGAGCGCGTCGTGTCATGTGCATCAAAGTGTTAGGCGGTTCAAAGCGGAAATATGCTTCGGTCGGTGACATTATTGTTGTTTCGGTTAAGGATGCAATTCCTCGTGGACGTGTTAAAAAAGGTGATGTTATGAAAGCTGTTGTGGTTCGTACTGCTAAGGATATTCGTCGCGCAGATGGTAGTGTCATTCGTTTTGATAGTAATGCTGCGGTTTTGGTGGATAATAAAAAAGAGCCGATCGGTACTCGTATCTTTGGACCTGTTCCCCGTGAATTGCGTGGTAGGAATCATATGAAGATCATCTCGCTTGCTCCTGAAGTTCTGTAAGGAGTAAATGTTATGCAGAAGATTCGAAAAGGTGATAAAGTTGTTGTTTTGTCCGGTAAGGATAAAGGATGTAGTGGTGAAGTAATTAAGGTTAGTCCAAAAGAGAATAAGGCTTTTGTTCGTGGGATTAATATGATTAAACGTCATCAACGTCAAACGCAGAAGCAAGAAGCTGGAATTATTTCTAAAGAAGCTCCGATTCATCTGTCTAATTTGGCGATTGCTGATCCTAAAGATGGTAGGCCTACACGTGTAGGCTTTCGTGTGAATGCAGATGGTAATAAGGTTCGTTTTGCCAAGCGTTCGGGAGAGTTGATTAATGGCTGAGGAAAGACAAATACCGCGTATGAGAGCGCATTATTTTGAAGTGATTCGTAAAGTGCTTCAAGAGAAGTTTAATTACAGAAATGCAATGCAAATTCCGCGGATTGATAAAGTTGTAATAAATATGGGGATAGGTGAAGCAACTGCTGATTCCAAGAAACCTTCCCTTGCCGCTGAGGATTTAGGGCTAATAACGGGTCAGAAGGCTGTTGTTACGCGTGCGCGTAATTCTATTGCGACCTTTAAGGTTCGTGAAGGAATGCCTCTTGGGGCTAAAGTTACATTGCGTAAAGATCGTATGTTTGAGTTTTTAGATCGTCTTGTGACGATTGCTCTTCCGCGGGTTCGTGACTTTCGTGGTTTAAATCCAAAGAGTTTTGATGGTCGTGGCAATTTTGCTATGGGTATTAAAGAACACATTGTGTTTCCAGAAATCAACTATGATAAAGTTGATCAAATTTGGGGCATGGATATTATTGTTTGTACGACAGCAAAAACGGATGATGAAGCTCGTGAGTTATTGCGTGCTTTTAATTTTCCTTTTCGTTCGTAACGGCAAGCGTAGTGAGGTGAAATTATGGCCAAAGTAAGTGCCGTTGAAAAAAATAAGCGTCGTGAGTTGATGGTAAAGTGCTATGCTGCTCGTCGTGCACGTTTGAAAGCAATAGTTATGGATCAGAAGGTTTCTCTTGAAGAACGTTTTAAAGCTTCTGTTCAGTTGGCAGAGTTGCCGCGTAATTCTTCGAAAGTTCGTATTCGTAATCGCTGTGAGGTTTCAGGTCGTCCGCGGGCTTATTATCGTAAATTAAAAATGTCGCGAATTGCGTTGCGTGAGCTTGGCTCTATTGGCTATATTCCTGGTATTGTAAAGTCTAGTTGGTAAGAGGAGATTATTTAATGTCTATGTCAGATCCTCTTGGTGATATGTTAACACGTATTCGTAATGCACTTGGTCGTAAAAAAGGTAAAGTAGTTACTCCAGCTTCGAAGCTTCGTGCACACGTTCTTGATGTTCTTCAGTCGGAAGGTTATATTCGCGGATATAATCGAATTGATTTAGGTGATGGAAAAGCTGAAATTGAAATCGAATTGAAGTATTTTGAAGGGCTGGCTGCTATTCGTGAGATTTCACGTGTATCAAAGCCAGGGCGTCGTGTGTATGTTTCTGCTAAGTCACTTCCTCAGGTGGCAAATGGCCTTGGTATTTCGATTTTATCGACTCCTAAAGGCGTCATGGCAGATCATGAGGCGCGTGAACAGAATGTTGGTGGAGAACTCCTTTGTCGTGTTTTCTAAGTTATGTCAAGAAAACGGAAGAAAAAGTAGGTTAGAACAATGTCTCGTATTGGAAAGAAACCCATTTCAATTCCTTCTGGAGTTACTGCTACTGTTGAAGGTCAGCTGGTTAAGGCAAAAGGTCCAAAAGGTGAGCTGAGTTACGTCGTCAATGATGAAGTCTTAGTCAAACTTGAGGACAATATCATATCAGTTATGCCGCGGGATCAGTCAAAAGATGCGCGTTCTAAATGGGGTATGTCGCGCTCAATGATTGAGAACATTTTTTGTGGTGTGAAAGATGGTTTTGAAAAGAGGTTGGAGATTAATGGGGTTGGTTATCGTGCTGCTTTGCAGGGTAAGGATGTTCAACTATCTCTGGGTTTTTCGCATGATGTGGTTTATAAAGTTCCGTCGGGTGTTACTGTGACTGTTCCTAAGCCAACGGAAATTGTTGTTTCTGGAATTGATAAACAGCAAGTTGGACAAGTTGCAGCGGAGATTCGTGAGTATCGTAGGCCTGAGCCTTATAAAGGTAAAGGTGTTAAGCATGCAGATGAACGTATCTTCCGTAAAGAAGGTAAAAAGAAATAAGGATTTTGTATTATGGTTTCATCTAAGGACATTATCCAACGTCGTGCAAGGCGTGTTCGTCGTAGAATTAAAATGGTTTCTCATGATCGTCCTCGGCTTAGTGTTTATCGTTCAAATCAGAACATTTATGCTCAAGTTATCGATGATTTGCGGGGATGTACACTTGTTTCAGCCTCTACTCTTGAAAGTGATTTGAAAAAATCGTTAAAGAGTGGTGCTGATAAAAAGGCGGCCTTTGCTGTTGGTAAGTTAATTGCTGAGCGTGCGAAGAAAGCGGGTGTTAATGAGGTGGTTTTTGATCGTGGAGCGTATGTGTACCATGGTCGCGTCAAAGCTTTAGCTGAAGCTGCTCGTGAAGGTGGTTTGAATTTCTAAAATTTCTTATTTATGAATGAGTAAGGAGAGTTTAGAGTATTTCGTTTAAGTTCTTCCAGTTTGATGAGGGACTTTGTTATCGTGCTTCCGGAAAAGAAAAAGGAATGAGGAATGGCACAAAAAGAACGTGGTGAGAGAGAAGAACGCGATAATGAATTTGTCGATAGGCTCGTTCATATCAATCGTGTTGCTAAAGTTGTAAAGGGTGGTCGGCGTTTTGGTTTTGCCGCTCTTGTTGTCGTTGGAGATCAAAAAGGGCGTGTGGGTTTTGGACATGGTAAAGCCCGTGAAGTTCCAGAAGCCGTTCGTAAAGCAACGGAATCTGCAAAACGTGGGATGATTTATGTTCCGCTTCGGTCTGGGCGTACATTGCATCATGATCTTGAAGGTCGTCACGGAGCTGGGCGTGTTTTGCTACGTTCGGCTTCTGCTGGTACTGGTATTATTGCTGGGGGACCGATGCGTGCTATTTTTGAAGCTCTTGGTATGCAGGATGTCGTTGCAAAATCACTAGGATCGTCGAATCCTTATAACATGGTTCGTGCAACATTTGATGCCTTGAAACATCAAGTGCATCCTAGAGATATTGCTGCTCAACGTGGTATAAAGTATTCGACTTTGCAGGCGCGTCGTCGCCATTTAGTCGACCTAGAAGGGTAGTTTCTGAGATTATCAGAAAAGGAATTAGGAAATGGTTCAGAAAAAATCTCAGAGTGGTAAAACTGTGACTGTGGAACAAATTGGAAGCCCTATTCGAAACTCACAGATTCAGCGTGCAACCTTAAAGGGGCTTGGACTAAATAAAATGCGTCGTCGGCGCGTTTTAGATGATACACTTTGTGTGCGGGGTATGATTGCTCGGGTTCGGCATCTTGTTCGCGTTATAGATGAAGGTTAAGGGTTGCGGGAGTATTAGATATGAAACTCAATGAACTGCGTGATTGCGAAGGCGCAACAAAAAATCGTAAGCGTGTTGGGCGTGGTATTGGTTCCGGTACGGGTAAGACTGGTGGTCGTGGTGTAAAAGGGCAAAAGTCACGTTCTGGTGTTTCCCTTAATGGTTTTGAAGGTGGGCAAATGCCTATCTATCGTCGTTTGCCAAAACGTGGATTTAGGAATTTCTTTGCTAAAACCTACAATGAAGTTTCACTAGGACGTATTCAGTTGGCAGTTGATGCAGGTAAGTTGAATATTGAAAAGCCTGTTGATATGGTTTCTTTGAAAGAGGCTGGTATTATTCGTCGTGAAAAAGATGGGGTTCGTCTTCTTTCTGCTGGTGATTTGAAAACTAAGATTACCTTTCATGTTTCTGGTGCTTCACAAGCTGCTCGTGTTAAGATTGAAAAAGTGGGTGGTCAGGTTATTCTTCCTGATATTGCTCGATAATTTTTTAATATGAATAGAGACCTAAAGAAGAATGATATCTGTTTTGTGGGATCTTTTGTGGAGAATTGTTTAAGTTCTGCATTTGTTTATGTATGCATATATGAATTTTAGGATTATACTTCTGTGATTTAAAGAACTGGAGTGTAAAGTGGAGACGTTTTATGGCATCAGCAGCAGAGCAATTTGCTTCCAATATAAACTTCGGCACCTTTTCGCGTGCAACTGAATTAAAGAAACGTATCTGGTTTACTCTGTTGGCGCTTCTTGTATATCGTTTTGGCACTTACATCTCTCTTCCAGGTATCAATATCGATGCTTTGCGGCAAACATTTGAACATCACGCGTCGGGTGTATTAGGACTCTTTAATATGTTTGCTGGAGGTGCCGTTGGGCGTATGGCTATTTTTGCGCTGGGTATCATGCCTTATATATCGGCATCTATTATTGTGCAATTGTTAACATCTATTATTCCTTCTTTGGAAACTCTTAAAAAAGAAGGGGATTTAGGTCGTAAGATTATCAATCAATATACGCGTTATGTAACAGTCGTATTGGCAATCCTACAAGCTTTTGGTATTGCGGTTGCGCTTGAAAGCGGTATAGGGTCGGGGCTTCAAATTGTTTTAGAACCAGGTCTTATGTTTCGTATTTCTTCTGTTATTACGCTTGTTGGCGGAACGATGTTTCTTATGTGGCTTGGCGAGCAAATTACGTCACGTGGTATTGGTAATGGGGTTTCTCTTATCATTTTTACAGGGATTGTAGCCAACTTTCCTTCTACTTTTGCTCAGCTTTTGACAGCTCATAGTCAGGCTGATTTATCAACTTTTCTTTTAATAGGAATCGTTCTTATTGCTGTTTTGGTTATTGGGCTTATTGTTTTTATAGAGCGTGCGCAACGGCGAATTCTTATCCAATACCCGAAACGTCAGGTCGGTAATCAAATGTTTCAAGGAGATATGTCGCATCTTCCTTTAAAGTTGAATACTGCTGGTGTTATTCCACCTATTTTTGCTTCATCTTTATTATTATTACCTGCCACTATTAATAATTTTTCTGATAAAATGCCACAATGGGTTCAGGAGATTTCTTATGCTCTTGGTCATGGACAGCCACTTTATATGATTGTTTATGCATTTTTAATGGCGTTTTTTTGCTTTTTTTATACAGCTATTGTGTTTAATCCAAGTGATACTGCAGATCAGTTGAAAAAACATTCTGGTTTTATTCCAGGGATTCGTCCAGGTGAGCGTACAGCCGAATATATTGATTACGTTTTGACGCGTATTACTGTTGTGGGGGCACTTTATATTATCTTGGTTTGTTTGTTACCTGAATTTATGATATCTGCATTACAGGTTCCTTTTTATCTTGGGGGAACATCCTTGTTGATTGTTGTTACTGTTACACTTGATACGGTTGCTCAAATTCAGGGGCATCTTGTTGCCCACCAATATGAAGGGTTGATAAAAAAATCAAAACTTCGTGGAGGTAGAAGGAATCGATGAGAGTTATTCTTTTAGGTCCTCCTGGAGCGGGAAAAGGTACGCAAGCAAAAATGTTGACTGAGGAATATAGCATTCCTCATTTATCAACAGGGGATATGTTGCGTGAGGTGATTGCCAAAGAAACGGAGATTGGTAAAAAAGCTAAAGCTATTATAAGTTCTGGTGCTTTGGTACCTGATAGTATTGTTAATCAAATCGTATCAGATCGGATTGATGAAGCTGATTGTGTAAACGGTTTTGTTTTGGATGGATATCCGCGAACTGTAGGGCAGGCAGAAGCGTTGCAACAGATACTGGATTCAAAAAATACGCAGCTTAATGCTGTTATTGAGTTGTGTGTTGATGAAGACGTGTTGATTGAACGTATGAAGAAGCGCGTTGAAGAAACAATAGCGGCTGGTGGACAGGTTCGTTTAGATGACAATCCTGTTGCTTTTGCAAAAAGATTAGTAGAATATCGTGAAAAAACAGCTCCCTTATCAAAATTTTATTCAGAGAGGGGAATGTTGAAGGTTATTGATGGAATGATTGGTGTTGCTGAAGTGACACGTATGATTAGAGGGTTTCTTTCATGAGATTTTTTTTAGAAATAAATGAAAAGAGTTGACTTTTGAGATGAAATCCATCAAAAGTGAATTTAATTTATTTTAGTGAAATAATAGGATTCGGAAGAATTTTTTTCTGAGTCTATTTTTTTCTATAAGGTATATCAGGTATTTTATAACAATTTGTCAAAAATAACTAAGGAGAGTAGGCGTGGCTCGTATTGCTGGCGTCAATATCCCGACAAATAAGCGTGTAATTATTGCGCTTCAATATATCCACGGGATTGGACCAAAATTTGCTCAAGAAATTATTGAAAGAGTTGGCATTCCTTTGGGGCGTCGTGTGCATGAGCTTTCAGATGCTGAGGTGCTGCAGATTCGTGAGGCAATAGATCAGGGGTATCAAGTTGAAGGTGATCTTCGTCGTGAGGTTGCTATGAATGTTAAGCGTTTGATGGATCTTGGTTGTTATCGAGGATTGCGTCATCGCCGGTCTTTGCCTGTCCGAGGACAGCGTACACATACGAATGCTCGTACGCGTAAAGGTCCTGCTAAGGCAATCGCCGGTAAGAAGAAATAAGGGCCTTTGTGGAAGGTTTTTATATATTCTTTTTCTTGTTTGATTTGTTTGACAAGGAAAAAAAAGGTGGAGCTGCTGATGTTACGGCAGTGATGAGATCGTTGAAAGGGAAATTATGGCCAAGGAAGCCACACGTGTTCGTCGTCGCGAACGTAAAAATATTTCATCGGGTGTTGTTCATATTAATTCAACATTTAATAACACAATGATTACTATTACTGATGCTCAGGGTAATGCAATTGCTTGGTCATCTGCGGGAGCTCAGGGGTTTAAAGGTGCGCGTAAATCGACACCTTTTGCTGCTCAAGTTGCTGCGGAGGATTGTGCAAGAAAAGCGCAAGAGCATGGTATGCGTTCTTTGGAAGTTGAAGTTTGTGGACCTGGATCAGGGCGTGAATCTGCTCTACGAGCATTGCAATCTGTTGGTTTTGTCATTACTTCTATTCGCGATGTAACACCAATTCCTCATAATGGATGTCGTCCGCGGAAAAGGCGGCGTGTTTAATTGGGTGTTGTTTTTTGTTGTCGGAGATTTCTCTGATGTTCACATTGGTCGTTACGATTGAATGGTAACGGAACTAAAGAACGGGAATAAAAATATGATCCAGAAAAACTGGCAGGAACTTATTAAACCCAATAAGGTTGAATCATGTGCACATGATAATCCAAATATTATAAGTGTGATTGCTGAACCTCTTGAGCGTGGTTTTGGTTTAACGTTAGGAAATGCGCTTCGTCGCGTTTTGTTATCTTCGCTTCGTGGTGCTGCTATTACTGCTGTGCAGATTGACGGTGTCTTGCATGAATTTTCATCGATTCCAGGTGTGCGTGAGGATGTTACGGATATTATTCTGAATATAAAAGAAATTGCGCTTCGTATGGAAGAAGAAGGTCCTAAACGTGTCGTCGTTTATAAAGAGGGGCCTGGTGTCGTGAAAGCGGGAGATATCAGTACAGTTGGGGATATGGAAATTCTAAATCCAGATCATGTTATTTGTACTCTTGATGAAGAAGCTGAAATTCGTATGGAATTTATTGTCAACACAGGAAAGGGGTATGTTCCATCTGATCGTAATTGTGTTGATGATGCACGTATAGGGCTTATTCCAATTGATAGTCTTTATTCACCGATCCGTAAGGTATCTTATAAAGTAGAAAATACACGCGAAGGTCAAGTTCTCGATTATGATAAATTAACGCTCACGATTGAAACAAACGGTGCTGTTAATGGTGAGGATGCTGTTGCTTTTGCAGCACGCATTCTTCAGGATCAATTATCGTTATTTATTAACTTTGAAGAGCCACAGAAGGAGCCTGTTGAAGAGGCTGATTCTGAGCTTTCTTTTAATCCTGCTCTTCTCAAAAAAGTGGATGAATTAGAACTTTCAGTTCGTTCGGCAAATTGTCTTAAGAATGATAATATTGTCTATATTGGTGATCTGATTCAGAAAACAGAATCTGAAATGCTTCGGACACCGAACTTTGGTCGCAAATCGTTGAATGAGATTAAAGAAGTTTTGGCGTGTATGGGTTTACATCTTGGGATGGAGATTCCTGCGTGGCCGCCTGAAAACATTGATGATCTTGCAAAACGTTATGAAGATCAATATTAAAATTAGAATCTAAGGAGAGGGCTTATGCGCCATAGTAAGTCAGGACGCAAGTTGAACCGTACTGCCAGTCACCGTAAAGCGATGTTTGCAAATATGGCAACTTCGTTGATCGAGCATGAGCAGATTGTGACAACGCTTCCAAAAGCTAAAGAAATTCGTCCTATTGTTGAAAAACTTGTTACTCTTGGTAAGCGTGGTGGTTTGCATGCGCGTCGGCAAGCTATTGCAGCACTTCGTGATGCAGGAAAGGTTGCGAAATTATTTGATACGCTTGCGCCACGTTATGAATCACGCAACGGTGGGTATTTGCGTATTATGAAAGCGGGGTTTCGTACCGGTGATAATGCGCCTATGGCTGTTATAGAATTTGTTGATCGTGATGTTGAAGCGAAGGGTGCTGGGGATCGTGCTCGCATGGAAGCTTCTGAGAATGAAAAGGGAACATCTTCTTAGAGTTTTTTTATTCTGTTGGATTTTTAAAGGCCGCCTTGTCTTGGGCGGTTTTTTTG
The DNA here is from genome assembly GCF_042196265.1 of Bartonella sp. AP1QHHD. NCBI lineage: Bacteria > Pseudomonadati > Pseudomonadota > Alphaproteobacteria > Hyphomicrobiales > Bartonellaceae > Bartonella > Bartonella sp. AP1QHHD. Next base: position 125,127 of record NZ_JBHIPW010000054.1, on the reverse strand, counting down.
TGAGCATTTTTAAGTTTGTTTTAGTTGAGAAATAGGTGCAGAGAGAAAATTATAGAATATTGAATTATCTTATTTTTATAATATTTATTGTTCAAATAGGTTGTTTTTATTCTCTATTATGAAATATTAATAGAGGTCCTTAATTTGCGGGGATACGTTTTTTTATTCTATTAATCTTCAACAGAATGTGCTGATTTTATAAGGAGTGGATTATGAGGTGTTCTTTTTGGGTGCGGATTTTTTTTGTAATTATGATGCAGATATCATTTGATCATGTATATGCTCATGTTCCTCAAACACAAACAGAAATCACTCTTTCATTTGCTCCTTTAGTTAAAAAGACAGTTCCATCTGTTGTAAATATTTATGCAGCTCGACAAATTAGAGCTCGATCACCTTTTGAAGGCGATCCATTTTTTGAGCAATTTTTTGGTCGTTTTCAAAATAAATTTCCTGTTCGTAAGCAATCGTCATTAGGATCAGGGGTGATTGTTGATGCACGTGGTTTGATCGTTACAAATTACCACGTCATTAAAGATGCAAGCGAAATTAAAGTGGCTTTTTCTGATGGACGGGAGTTTGAGAGTAAGGTCGTGCTCAAAGATGAAGCAACTGATATTGCAATTCTTGAAGTTAAGGAAAAAGATGCTCAATTTCCGGTTCTTTCTTTGGGAAATTCTGATACTGTTGAAGTTGGTGATCTTGTTCTTGCTATTGGTAATCCTTTTGGTGTTGGTCAAACAGTTACAAGTGGTATTGTTTCAGCGCAAGCGCGTACACGTGTTGGGATTTCTGATTTTGACTTTTTTATTCAAACAGACGCAGCCATTAATCCAGGGAATTCTGGTGGCGCTTTAATTGATATGAAAGGTCAGTTAATCGGAATTAATACGGCTATTTATTCGCGTTCCGGTGGTTCTGTAGGGATTGGTTTTGCTATTCCAGTTAATCTTGTAAAAGTAATGCTTGATACTGTTAAACGCGGTGGAAAATATTTTGTGCCGCCTTATATTGGGGCTTCTTTTCAAAATGTTACACCTGATATTGCTGGTGGTTTAGGTTTAGAACGTCCCTATGGTGCTCTGATTATTGAAGTTATCAAAGATAGTCCTGCTGAAAAAGCTGGATTGAAAGTAGGTGATGTTATTTTGAGTGTGCAGGGGGTACGCGTTGACAGCCCAGATAGTCTTGGGTATCGTTTGATGACAGCTGACGTTGAGCATAGTCTTGCTTTGGAATATTTACGAAGTGGAAAAACTTTAAAAACACAAATAACAGTTTCATCGATATCAGAAACTGCATTTTTAAAATCTGAAAAAATTACGGGTGACAGTCCTCTTGCTGGTGCTGAGGTGTTAGATTTAACACCGCAAAATAGTCGACGTTTTCATCTTCCTATATCTGCAAAAGGGGTTGTGATTACCAATCTTGAGGAAATGAGCAATGCAGCTGGAATTTTTCAGTCAGGAGATATTCTACGTGTTGTAAATGGCCATAAAATTCAAACAGTTCATCAGTTGAAAAAGGTTCTTATGCAAGGTCGCTCAAATATGTGGCAATTGGAATATGAACGTGATGGTATGTATATTCGCCAATTTATTCGTTGAGGTTTTTTTTGAAGAAAGATTTTTTTACTTCGTCGTTTGATTTTCAAGTTAATAAAAATCAGCCACTAGCAGAAAGAATGCGCCCTTGTTCTCTCAATGATGTTGTGGGACAAAAGCATTTGATTGGAGAGGATGGTTTGCTTTCACGTATGGCGGCAACAGGCTCAATTGGATCGATGATTTTTTGGGGACCTCCAGGGACGGGAAAAACGACCGTGGCACGTTTGTTAGCCCTTGAAACAAATTTCGCGTTTGAACAGGTTTCTGCTATTTTTACAGGAGTTTCTGAACTTAAAAAGATTTTTGAAGTTGCGCAGAGGCGTTTTATATCTGGGGATAAAACACTTCTCTTTGTTGATGAAATTCATCGGTTTAATCGTGCACAGCAGGATAGTTTTCTTTCTGTGATGGAAGAGGGTACTGTGGTACTTATAGGTGCAACAACCGAAAATCCTTCTTTTGAACTGAATGCTGCCCTTCTTTCGCGTGCACGTGTTTTAACATTTCTTTCTCATGATCATGAAAGTTTGGACATGCTTTTGAGGCGTGCTGAAGAAGTGGAGGGAAAAACTCTTCCCTTGGATAATGATGCCAGAGACGTTTTGATAGAGATGTCTGATGGTGATGCGCGGGTTGCGTTAACATTGGCAGAGGAAGTTTGGTCTATTGCACCATTGGGAGAGATTCTTGATGTTGTTGCTTTGCAAAAAGTTATTCAGCGTCGTGCGCCTATTTATGATAAAGGACGAGATGGGCATTATAATCTCATTTCAGCGTTGCATAAATCCGTTCGTGGATCTGATCCTGATGCTGCGCTTTATTATTTGGCACGTATGTTGGATGCTGGTGAAGATCCTCTCTATATTGGGCGAAGATTGGTTCGTATGTCCGTTGAAGATGTTGGTTTGGCGGATCCTCAAGCTCTTGTCATTTGTAATGCAGCAAAAGATGCCTATGATTATTTAGGATCACCAGAAGGAGAATTGGCTTTGGCGCAAGCATGTCTTTATGTTGCAACTGCGCCAAAGTCAAATGCAGCATATCTTGCGTATAAAGCAGCACTGCGTTGTGCACGCAAAAATGGCTCTTTACCACCTCCTAAGCATATTCTTAATGCTCCTACGAAATTTATGAAGGAAGAAGGGTATGGAAGTGGTTATTGTTATGACCATGATGAACCAGATGCTTTTTCAGGACAAGAATATTTTCCCGAAAAACTTGGGCGTCAGAGTTATTATAAACCAGTTGAGCGTGGTTTTGAGCGTGAAATTGTGAAACGTCTTGAGTGGTGGCAACAGTTGCGCAAAAAACGTAAAGATCAAAATAAAATTTGAGTTGAAATACGTTTTTTATTGATCTCTTATGTTATTGTATGAGAAATTTAGCTTATATTTTAAACATTTATTGCATTGCTTGTAGAGATTTTTTTTTGATATCTCCAAAATTGCATATTTTTTCAAATTTAAATATGTCATTCAACTTTTAAGCTGCTTTATTTTTTTTGGTTTTTATTAAATAATATATTGACTTATAATGATAATTGACTGTTTCGTAAGTTGAATGAAAGTTTCAAATACCGTAAATTTCTCTCATCCCAAGTCTGTTATTTGTTGAAGCAATCAAGTTATTCGCTTGCATGTTACAAGCAGGATTAGCGTGTGATAAAAACTGTACAAGAAAGGACTAAAAATCCCTCTTATGAATCGTCTCAAGTGCCGAGAGCTGTCGCAACATTGGGTGATGATAAATAGTGTGATGGTGCCGGCTTGCTCCTTCTATAGAGTAAAGATGGTGGTGCCTAAAGGGTTTTGCAGTATACCACATTCATAGGTGTTGTCACAAAATGAGCTTGGAAGTTTTGAGAGATGTTTCTTAAATCAAGTGCATGAATATGCAACACAATAGCGTTTTGTTCTTCGATGCAATAGGGTATGAGGTTGATTGATGATGCGTTTTTTGTGTGATCAATAGTGGGAGAATTCTTAGTCTCTCAAGTATTTAATCAAAGGGATAAGCAGAAGGGTTGTAGAACATTGTGTTTAAAATTAAATTGTTCCTTTTCTAGAGAGATATAAATATGTTAACTATGCTCCCATAGAGATATTACTTTATTGAAGTTTATTATGTGTCATAAGATAAGCAATGCCAATTCTTTATTGTGATGGTCATGAATGTTTATGGACATAATGTGGAGATAGGAATGGAAATAGTCTGTGAAAATCTAAACACAAGCCTTTAGTTAAATTAAAAGTACAGTGTACACTAAAGTTTTAGGTTATTATGGATTCGGTCAAGGATATAATCGTGGATAAAACAAAAGCTCTCGATGCTGCTCTCTCACAAATTGAACGTTCTTTTGGTAAAGGCTCGATTATGCGTCTTGGGCAAAAAGAGCAGGTTGTTGAAATTGAAACAATTCCAACAGGGTCGTTATCCTTGGATATTGCTTTAGGGATTGGTGGATTACCGAAGGGGCGTATTGTTGAGATTTATGGACCAGAAAGTTCTGGGAAAACAACATTGGCTCTCCATGCTATTGCTGAGGCACAGAAAGGTGGTGGGATTTGTGCTTTTATTGATGCAGAGCATGCGCTTGATCCTATTTATGCGCGTAAGCTTGGTGTTGATTTAGAAAACTTGTTCATTTCTCAGCCAGATACCGGTGAACAGGCATTGGAAATTACAGAAACGTTGGTTCGTTCTGGTGCCGTTGATGTGCTTGTTGTGGATTCTGTCGCAGCTTTAACACCGCGAGCAGAAATTGACGGTGAAATGGGTGATGCTTTGCCCGGATTGCAAGCTCGGTTAATGAGTAAAGCGTTACGAAAATTAACCGCAGCAATTTTTCGCTCTAACTGTATGGTTGTTTTTATTAATCAAATTCGCATGAAAATTGGTGTAATGTTTGGTTCTCCTGAAACGACAACGGGTGGAAACGCTTTAAAGTTTTATGCTTCTGTTCGTTTAGATATTCGTCGCATTGGATCCATTAAAGATAGGGATTCAATCGTTGGTAATCAGACGCGCGTTAAAGTGGTGAAAAATAAATTGGCACCTCCATTCAAACAGGTTGAGTTTGATATTATTTATGGTGAAGGTATTTCCAAAGTAGGTGAATTGATTGATTTGGGTGTCAAGGTTGGTGTTGTGGAAAAATCTGGTGCATGGTTTTCTTATAATTCTCAGCGTTTAGGGCAGGGGCGTGAGAATGCAAAGCAGTTTTTACGTGAACATGTGGAAATAGCTACAGAGATTGAAGCAGCTTTGCGCCAAAATGCTGGTTTGATTGCGATTGAATTGTTAGAAAATGCAGGGTCAGAAAATATAGAAAGTGATGAAGCCATTTGATGGGGCGTTTTTTTCGTTTATAATTTTTTTCCTTTAAGATTTTTCTGTTTTTTTGTTTGAATTTTTAAATACGCAGTCGTTTTTTCTCAATTTTTTAAAACAAATATTCCATTTTTGATTAAATTGACTCCATGCGTGGCGAAGAGGATTTAATGAGGGGGATTTTTCTTTTATGGTTTTGTGCTGTATTGAGCAGGTGTCAACATGAATAGTGTTAATAATATTCGGTCAATATTTTTGGATTATTTTCATCGTAATGGGCATAAAGTTCTTTCTTCTAGTCCGCTTGTTCCGCGGAATGATCCTACACTTATGTTTACAAATGCAGGGATGGTGCAGTTTAAAAATGTTTTTACTGGACTTGAACAACCTTCTTATACGCAGGCAACAACGGCACAAAAATGTGTTCGTGCGGGTGGAAAGCATAATGATCTTGATAATGTTGGTTATACGGCGCGCCATCATACATTTTTTGAAATGCTGGGTAATTTTTCTTTCGGTGATTATTTCAAGGAAGAAGCTATTTTTTTATCATGGAATCTTTTAACAAAGGAATTTTGCCTGCCAAAAGATAAATTGTTGGTGACAGTTTATCAGAGTGATGATGTTGCTGCTGAACTGTGGCGTAAAATTTCTGGTCTTCCAGATGAAAAAATTGTCCGTATTGCGACGGCTGATAATTTTTGGTCGATGGGAGAAACAGGCCCTTGTGGGCCTTGTTCGGAGATTTTTTATGATCATGGTGATGAAATCTGGGGCGGTCCTCCTGGAAGTGCTAATGAAGATGGGGATCGCTTTATTGAGATTTGGAATCTTGTTTTTATGCAGTATGAGCAAGTTTCCAAGGAAGAACGTGTTAACTTACCTCATCCTTCTATTGATACCGGTATGGGGTTAGAGCGTATTGCAGCTGTTTTACAGAGCGTTCATGATAATTATGACATTGATCTTTTTCGTGCATTAATTGACGCGTCAGAAGAAATTACAGGGATTGAGGCAAAGGGTGATTTTATTGCCAGCCATCGTGTCATTGCTGATCATCTTCGCTCATCTGCATTTTTGATTGCTGATGGTGTGCTTCCTTCTAATGAAGGAAGAGGATATGTTTTACGTCGTATTATGCGTCGTGCTATGCGTCATGCGCATCTTCTTGGTGCTAAAGAGCCCTTAATGTGGCGACTTTTGCCTGCTTTAATTCGCGAAATGGGACAAGCTTATCCTGAGTTGGTGCGTGCTGAATCTTTGGTTTCAGAAACTTTAAGGTTAGAAGAAATACGTTTTCGTAAAACGCTTGAACGAGGACTTGGTTTGTTGAACGAAGCAAGTACCGATCTTAAAGAAGGGGACTATTTGAATGGTGAAGTTGCTTTCAAGCTCTATGATACCTATGGTTTTCCGCTTGATTTGACGCAAGATGTTCTTCGTCGTCGAGGAATCTCTGTTGATGTTGGTGCTTTTGATAAAGCGATGGAACGCCAAAAAGAGGAAGCACGTGCCAATTGGTCTGGTTCTGGAGAAGCTGTAACAGAGAAAATCTGGTTTTCTGTTCGTGATCAAGTGGGGGCCACAGAATTTTTAGGTTATGAAACTGAGACAGCGAAAGGTATTCTTACAGCTCTTGTGTGTGATGGTAAAATTGTTGATCATATTTTTTCAGGTCAGAAAGCTATGCTTGTTGTTAATCAGACACCTTTTTATGGTGAATCTGGTGGGCAAATTGGTGATAGCGGTATCATTTCTGGTGAAAATTTTATTTTTAAGGTGCATGATACACAAAGAAAGGGCGATGGTGTTTTTATCCATATTGGGGAGGTGAAATCTGGTCAGGCATCGAGGTCTGATTGTGTAGAATTAACGGTTGATATTGTTCGTCGTAAGAAAATTCGTGCGAATCACTCTGCTACTCATTTGTTACACGAAGCTTTACGCCAAACATTGGGGGACCATGTTACACAAAAGGGCTCTCTTGTATCGCCAGATCGGTTGCGTTTTGATTTTTCACATCCAAAATCTGTTTCACCAAAAGAATTGAAAAAAATAGAAGATTTAGCCAATGAGATTATTTTGCAAAATAGTAGAGTGATAACGCGCCTCATGGCTGTAGATGATGCCATTTCTGAAGGAGCCATGGCATTGTTTGGTGAAAAATATGGTGATGAAGTTCGTGTTGTTTCTATGGGGGAGCCACTTGAACAGGGAAGATTAAAAAAGCGTTGGTCAATTGAGCTTTGTGGAGGGACACATGTGGAGCGAACAGGTGATATCGGTTTGATTCATATTGTTTCTGAAAGTTCTGTTTCAGCTGGAGTGCGGCGTATTGAAGCTTTAACAGGCAAAGAAGCACGTCTTTATCTTAGCCGCCAAGATGAACGTATTCATGAAATTGCTGATCTTTTAAAAATTTCTTCTGTTGGCGTGGAAGAACGGGTGCGAATTTTGCTTGATGATCGTCGTAAACTTGAAAAAGAATTGAATGATGTACGCAAGAAAATGATGTTGAGTGGTGGAATAACAGAAAGGAGCCAAGATGATATTATCATCATCAATGGGTTTTCTTTTACCGGACGCGTTGTTAAAAATATTTTACCACGGGATCTTAAGGCGCTTGTCGATTCTGAGAAAAAACAAATTGGATCTGGAGTGGTTGCTTTTATTAGTGTCTCGGAGGATGGAAAAGGGAGTGCTGTTGTCGGTGTTACGGATGATTTAACGGATAAATTAAATGCTGTAGATCTCGTTCGTATTCTTTCAGCGATGCTTGGTGGTAAAGGTGGAGGTGGCCGTCCTGATATGGCGCAGGCTGGTGGTCCTGAGGGGAACAAAGCTGATGAGGCATTTGCGGCACTAAAAGATTTTCTTGAAAAAAATTAAAGAATGAAATCATTCTGCATAGGTGTTTTTCACATTGTTATATTTGGTTGGCATCTATGTATCATGAATATCTGTCTGGTGTATTTCTGAAATGCAGATACAGCGTAATTGGGGAAAATACAATTGTAAAGATAAAGACAGTGTTTGTCTTTATCACCACTTTATCATTTGGCTTTATAGCTTCCAAGCGTTTCAGGAATCACCTTTTTAAGATAAGATAGATTATGCAGCACTTCATGCTTTGCTGTGTATTCTTTTACTAGGGAGACTAGTTATTATGTTGCTCTTATAGATTTTTTGAAGAAACATCTCTTTTTATGAAAGAAAAATATAAGATTTATTGCATACGATTATCCTTATAAAGTTATAAGCTGTCATTATTCGATTAGTTTTCAAATGAATAAAATCTCTTTCCTTGAAAAGGCTTATAAAAGCGTTGTTATATCTTAGAGCTATTGTTTTCATTTTGCTTGTTATGTACAAGAAAACAGTTTTTTGGTTTATTATTAAAAGGTCTTGAAAGGAATATTCTCCTATCTTTATAAATCTTTATTTCATATTATAAAGTAATGAATTATCAATATGAATCAAAGGAATATCACATAAATCTAAAGATTTAGATTAACATCTAATTTATTTATTTATGATAAAATTGCTTTAATACATTGAGTTATAATGATAATTTATCGTTTTATCTTTTGAATAAGGGCTACGAATATTCGTAGGATTTTATTATTTCAAATTCTGTGTATGTTAAATTAATCAAAACCACTCACGAATGTCGTTGTGAAATGGGCTTAAGAGCATTGAGAAATGTTTCTTAAAAAAAGTCATATGAATGTGCAAAACAATGATGTTCTGTTCTTTATGAGAGGACTATAAAGAAAGTGATAAACAAAGTGCAACGCAATACATAATATTCATTATTTAAAAGATATTTCTTTAGTTCGTTTTGAAATTCGTAAAGCTGAGTAAAAAGAAGACGGTAAAACTGGAAATTGTTTTTACCTTTACATTTTCCCTAAATGAGAATGTATACTCGTCAATATTCACAGATATAGGGAAATATTTTTGTCCCAATCTAGTAAAATTGCAATAGCAGAGAAAATACTAGACTGTTTTAATATTTTTCTTAAATACCTAAAATGGATTGTGGTATTTTTAGAAATCTTTTTACTTGTATCATATATAAGCACTCTTGTTATTCTGAGGAGGATTTTTTTGCTTGAAAAGAGTATCAATTTTATGATGCTATGGCTTCATGTAAGGGGATAACATTTTCTCCTTCTCTTTTTGGTGGTTTGATTGTTAAACCACTTGCCTTTAAAAATTTAGAGAAACGTCCCCCTCTATCGATTAATTCTTGAAAGTTTCCTTTTTCCATTAAGTGACCATGATCCAGAAAGAGTATCACATCAGCATTGCGTACTGTTGAGAGGCGATGTGCTATAATAAAAGTAGTACGGTTATGGCTTATACAATCGAGAGCATCTTTGACTCGTGCTTCTGTTTCAACATCAAGAGCGCTTGTTGCTTCATCTAGAATGAGAATAGGGGCATTTTTTAAAACAGCGCGTGCAATTGCTAGTCGTTGTTTTTCTCCACCTGATAATTGAGATCCTCGTTCGCCCACTATTGTGTTATAACAATCAGCTTTTTTTAGAATAAAATCGTGAGCTTCTGCTATTTTTGCTGCTTCATAAAGTTCTTCATTCGTTGCGCTCGCTTTTCCTATTGAAATATTGTCATGAATAGTACGGTTGAAAAGACCCGAGTCTTGAAATACTGTTGCTAGAGATTTGCGTAAAGATTCGCGATTGATTGAGCATATATTTATTCCATCAATGGAGATATGCCCAAGGGTAGGGTCGTATACGCGCTGCAACAGATTGATCAATGTTGTTTTTCCAGCCCCTGTTGGTCCTACAATCGCAACAGTTTGTCCTGCTTTAACTTCAAAGGAAATATCAAAAACACCTTGAGAAGAATTTTGGAATTGATAGGTCACGTGATGAAATTGTATGGCGCCTTTAACATTTTGGAGGGAAGGAAGATTTTGCGGTTCGTTGATATGAAAGGTTGAGTCTTCCATTTCAAAAAATTCTTGCAGTTTTGCTTGTGAGGATATTGCACAATTAATAAAACTGCTCATTTGGTCTAGGCGGCTAATCATGAGTTGTGCAAATCCAACAAAAGCAACGACTTCACCTACTCGTAATTGATCTTTTGCAACAAAAAAAGCTCCAAGGAGAAGAACACAAACGATTGAAATTGTTGAAGCCATTCGATTTAAGCCACTGGCGAGCGCCCACCAATTGAGAACAGGATTTTGTGCTTTAAGAAGAGCATTTGTATGTTGATGCAGTATGGAAGTTTCTTCTTTTATTCGGTTATAACTTTGTACAATGGAAACATTAGAGATTGAATCACTGACATGCTTAAAAAGGTTATGATGATAGCATTCTACAGCGGCTTGTCCGTCTTTTGTTTTTCGCATCACTAAACGTGCAATTAATACATAAATGATGGCAAGCACAACCAAGACTATTGAAAGACGCCAATTCATATTAAACGCTATGGGGATGAGAACCAATAAGGCGACAAGCGTTGAGAGGTGTTGGCGCATAAAATCAAGCCATATGGTTGACATGGAATCTATTGCGCGCAAAAGTGTATGGAGTGCGTTGGAAGTTCCACGTTGTTGATGCCAAATTAAAGGCATGGCAATGATACGTTCGAAAGATTCCGTTAAAACCGTTAAGCGGCGTCTATGGGCTAAGCGGTCAGCACCGCGAGCAACAAGGACATAAGCAATAATATGTGAAAGTCCAAAACAAACCCAAATGGCAAGAGTAGAGATGATACCTGTTTTTTCTGTAATAGAATCAATAACCTGTCCAAATAAAATAGGTTCTGCAATAGTGATAATAGCTAATATAACATTAGCGGTACAGATTAAAAGGGATGCATTTTTTTCTCTATTTAGGTAAGTGAGAACACGTGCATAGGTTTTGAATAAGGACACGGTTAATTATCTCCATTCGCTATTAAGCGTAAAGGCTGTTGATTTTTACAACGCTTAGTTTTTAGCTAATAAAATTTGGACGTTAAGAAAAGGAAATTTTGGATACTAACTGTAATATGGTGTGATAAAACCAACTAAAATATGAATTTTTGTGTTTATAAAGGCGCAAAAATAGATCAATAAAATTATCAGGTAAGGGAATTTTCATGGCAGGCATAGAAATAAAAAAAGTTGAGGCAGATGAAAATGGAATGCGCTTAGATCGCTGGTTTAAAGTGCATTATCCAGGACTTGGTTTTGGAGCTTTGCAAAAATTGTTGCGTTCTGGTCAGATACGGGTTGATAGTGGACGTGTTAAAGCCGATACGCGTCTTTGTATAGGGCAAGCTGTTCGTATTCCACCTCTCCCTATTAATGACAAGGAAAATCTTTCAATAACGGATAAAACACTTCGTGGGCAGGATGATGGGACCGTTTTGAAAAAAATGCTGCTTTATGAAGATCCAAAGGTATTTGTTTTTAATAAACCAGCTGGGTTGGCTGTACAAGGAGGCTCTGGTTTAACACGTCATATGGATAGTATGCTTGAGGTATGGCGCAATAAAAAAGGTGAAAAGCCGCGTTTGGTTCATCGTCTTGATCGTGAGACGTCGGGTGTGCTTATTGTTGCGCGATCAAGGGGAGCTGCTCAGTCCTTAACTGCTGCTTTTAGAGCGCGAGAAACAAAAAAGACTTATTGGGCGTTGGTTCGGGGTGTGCCTAAAAAAAAGCAGGACAAAATTTCAACGTGGATGGTTAAGGAAATGACTGCACAAGGTGACAAAATGCGTGTTTGTGAACATGGGGAGCCAGATTCACATCATGCGGTTTCCTACTATCGCGTTTTAGATACGCGAGGGCGGGCTCTTTCGTGGCTTGAAATGGAACCCTATACAGGGAGAACACATCAGCTTCGTGTGCATGCTGCCCATATGGATCATCCGATCATTGGCGATACAAAGTATTTTTTTTCTGATAGTAATTGGACATTACCAGGAGGAATTCAAAATCGTCTTCATCTTCATGCACGTCGTATTCGTATTCCTCATCCTTCAGGAGGAATATTGGACATTGTTGCACCTTTACCACCTCATATGGTCCAAAGTTTTAATCTTTTATCTTTTAATGAGAGTGATGCTGAAACCAACTAAACAAACTTCATTTGTTCTTTTTGATTGATACAAATTTTGTCTATAAATTTGATAAGATGAATAGGGCATCATTTGAAGAAAGTTTTTGATAAGTCAATCGCTATGAGAAAATTGTGTTTTTGAGTGATGAAATTTTCGAATATCATGGCTTTCTTTCTACAGATCTTTATCCATAATTGATTGTATTGTTATTTTTGGATATGATGTATCGTTTAATAATCTGAGTTTATGAAGCTGCTCCTTTGAATTATCTACAGAGGTCATATATTGGGGAGGCGTGTCTGTTGAGGGAGATGAGTTAGATAAAATCTGAAAGATATTTACTAAAATAGTGAAAGCAATTTTAGTTTTTTCATGGGGAATAATGGAGGCATTTTATAGTAATGCTGAGGGAAAGTAGCCTCTCAAAAAATTCCTGTTGTCAAGGATTTTTGTTTTGTTATCAATGTGGTTTGATATGCTTATAGTATAGATTTATGCTTTGTATCTTTGCTTACACAATGAAGCCTTCTTAGCAAAGCTCTCCTTTCAATGACCAATTATTTTTCTACTTACTTAGTTTATCCAAAAGATTATCTTTCATAAAAGAAGAAATAAGTTTTTAGTATCTTAATGCTTCATTGAAGTGAACTCATCACATTGAAAAAATATCTAGACAAAAAATTGGAGATAAAACGTCAGGTGCGTTTTATTGCTCTAGGGAGGGCTTGAACACTTTTGTTTTTTCTAGTGAACAAAAACAGATATTTATTATGGGAACATTCAAAGGGGGGATAAGTTGAAATTAGGAGTGACTGATGGGATCATTATTGATTGACGTTAATAACGTCTCAAAAATATATCGCAACATTGACAGAGAAATTGGTTTTAAAAACAAGGTGTTTTCTCTCTTCAAGCCGGATTATACAAATCATTATGTGTTAAAAGATATGAGTTTCACCCTCTTTTCAGGGCAATCGTTAGCAATTCTTGGCCCTAACGGAGCGGGTAAATCGACACTGATTAAAATACTTTCTGGTATACAATACGCTGATGAGGGATGTGTTAAAGTCCTTGGTGTTGATCCTTATAAAGCGAAGAAAAATCTGTTCAAGTCTTTGGGTGTGGTCTTTGGTCATAAGAATTGTTTATGGTGGGATTTGCCCTTACGCTACAGTCTGGATATGGTTCAACCATTATATGGTCTTGAACGCGCCTCTTTTACCCGTGATCTTAAAGAGATCGCTGAGTTACTGGGTCTTGAGCATATTATGGATAAGCCAGTGCGGATGCTTAGTCTGGGTGAGAGAGTGAAAAGTGAATTGGCATTTAATCTCTCCTTTAGACCTAAACTGTTGTTTCTCGATGAGCCAAGTATTGGTCTTGATCTTACATCTAAGCATGAAATCAGGGAGCTTCTTAAAAAACTGAAAAGGGAGCGTGGCACTGGGTATATCATCACAAGTCATGATATGGGAGATATTGATGGATACGTCGATGATATTATTCTCTTGCATAAAGGAAAGAAAACAGTTTCATGGTAATCTTCATGCGCTTAAAAATGTCATTCCTTCTTTGGTGAGAATGACACTTTTTTGTGAACACTTGGCGGCACCTTCAGCTGTTGTAGAAAAAATTGATGAGATTGCGTTGAAATTATCTACTCCTTTAAAAGATAAGCACTTTAACGCTGAAGAATGCTCGCTGGAGGTTTCGTTGCCCCGTGAGGATTTTGCGCGTTTTGTACGCGAAATTACAACCAAATTGAACTGTACGTTCTCTGTATCCACTCCCTCGCTTGAAGAGATGCTCCGTGTTAAATTTAAAGAATTTATCTAACCACTGCTTTGGTATGTTTCTTTTTGCCAAGAATGGATTACTGACTGTTCTAAGTGATAGAGCAATGTTTTTTACCGATATTATCATTGGGACACTTTCGCCATTTGTTATTCAACTTCTATTATGGAATGCACTTTTCTCTGATACGGGCAACACCATAAATGGCTTTAGCTTTTATGATATGATGTATTATTATGCTTTTGCTTTAGTCCTAGGTCGCTTAAATAATGGTTATAATGTGATTAAGTTTTTCTCTCATCATGTTAAAGAAGGTCAATTAGAAGTATATCTTACAAAGCCCTTTAGTTATATGACACAAATGCTTTTTACTTTTTTAGGGGAGAGTGTATTATATAGCATTCCCTTATTGGCTCTTTTTGTTGTTAAGCTTGTTTTATCCTATGAAAATATTCTGGGATTGGTCATCGCTTTTCTGTTCTTTTTTCTGGTTGTTATTCTATCACAATTGCTTTGTTTTTTAATCTCTTTTGGAATTGCCTTATTAAGCTTTTGGGTGATTGAGTACAATATATTACTTTCTTTCAGTATTCTCAGTTCAGCGCTTCTTGGGGGTGTTCTTTTACCACCATCTTTTTGGCCGGTGTGGCTTATTCCGCTTATGCAATTTAATCCTTATCGTTTCATGATATCAGCTCCTGCCGAGTTTTTCGCGACGCAAAATTTAGCGTTGTTTCAGCAGTTTATTTTCGGAAGTTTTACTTATATTTTGTGTTTTTTATTCTTAATTTATATTGCTTGGAATAAAGGGATGAAAGCATATAATGGAGCAGGTGGTTGAGATGAAAATCATCCTTCATTTTATCAGTCTGAATATCCGCCGACAGATTGTTTATGGTAAGAATTTGGCTGGGGAGTTTATTCTTTCTCTATGCTATTATTTTATTCAATTCATATTTATTGATAGAATATCTTCTTTTTCAGGAAAGATCGGTAACTATAGCAGAGATGAAATCCATTTTATCTTTGTTGTCTTTGTTTTACTTGGAATATTTTTGAATATTTTTACTAATTCTATTGAAACGTTTTTTGAAAAAGTAGCGGATGGTAAAATTGAACCATACTTGATAAAGCCCGTTTCAATTTGGTTGTTGATGTTGTTTGGTTGGTGTAAACCTCTTAATTTGATCAAGCTCTTTGTCCTTTATGTTAGTGCCTATTTATTTGTATCATTACCGAATATTTCTGATCTTAAGCTAAGATGGATCTCTTTTATTGTTGCAATATTTTGTGTTTTTATCGTCAATATTTGTTTTTTCATGATGTTCAATTTTATAACATTTATTATTAGCAGTAAGATGCCTGTCGAATATTTTCATGAAATGATTTACGAGCTTTCATTTGTGCCAATAGGAATTTATCCTTTAAGCATCGTAAAATGGCTTTTGTTTATGCTTCCCATGGCTTTTTCTGCTTCCTTGCCTGTGTCATTGTTGCTTGGTAAAGACGAATGGAATATTGGATATCTTCTGTTGAGCGCTTTTCTTTCCATGGTCATGACTTTCATAAGTTATAAGAAAACAATGCGTAAATTTAATGGATTAGGGGGATAATATAAAAGTCATCATGATTATAAAAATAAAAAATTGAGTGAAAATTCTATCGTACTGTAAAATATCGTTATTTATGCTGGCGGTATAAGTCATGTAAAATTTACACATGAAGATTTTTTATTAGACATATTCATGCATAAAATCGGTTGTATTTCTATAGCTATGAGCAAAGAATTTACAATAAAAATCAGAGAGTTAAATTTCTTGGTTTTAGATTAGTTTGAGTTTAGATGGCTGCTTGATGACACAAGCCAATGGTAAGATGGTGTACAATATTAGTAGTGCTTTCTCCTCCGAGCAAAATTTATTTTTGTTGCGTTTATAGTGCTAAAAAATTGTCAAAGATGGGTAATTTTTATATGTGCAGAATGTGGTTATTCGTGCGGATTTTGTTGGTGCATTCAATATATTATTACATGGATGAGTTTTTGCTTAAACAATAAGAAAATTGACAGAATAAAGCTTTTAAGTTGCCCGATAGAAAGCTAAGAGCTTCGCCAAACAACATGATAGCAATTATCAAGACAACAATCACATAGAGATTTTTCAGCATGCTGAGCAGTCAAAATTCAGTTAATAATTGCTTGGAAATAAAAGGATCCACTAAGCCAAGCAGGAAAAAACGATGGCAACGCAACTGAGTTCAATAACATAATTAAATATATTTCTTTGTTGTTCTTGTAAATAAAGAGAATTATACTTGATTTTTCTTGTAAATTTCTTATTATATTTAATATAAAGATAATTATTATGTAATATTTTAGTGTTATTATAAATATTATTATTTAATTAAAAATATACAATTTAAACATATACAATATAAACATAATATATTTATATTATTTTAAATAGTTTATTTTAAAAAGTAATTAAATAATATATTATTTTGTAAAAAATATTTTCTATTTTTTAAATATTAATAAGCTCATTTTTCAATTTTTCTTAACAATGATAAGAGTAAAATGGAGTTTTACATACTCTTTTACAATAAATAAAAATTATACTTTAATCTGGTGTTGCTCTCTAAGCTTAGAGCTATACAGATGTTATTGCTTATCATTAATAAAACTAATGTGATTGATGGCGTAGAGATTACAAAGGGCTAAATTTTTTTGCATGTAATTCATATCTTTTACAAGACTTTAAAAATAACACAGAAAAAATGAGAGAGGAAGGAATAGTGAACAAGAGTGATAAGCTTTTTCATTTTCTAGTGTTATGATTACTTTTGTATTTTACGGTTCATTCATTGTATGTATGATCAATTCCAAAATTTTTATTTTAAGATTATAGTGAATCTATATTTTAGTCTGTTATTGAAGTGTTGTAGTGATTGAGATTAAAATATCACAATAGTGAACACTCTGATTTAATAGAGAAGATTGTTTGCTAGCAAATAATCTATCCATATCAACGTTATTTAAATTTTTTATGATTTATATTTTTAATCATTTTATCTTAAAGTCGTGGAATTATATTAATGTTAGAAAGTTATAATTCTGGAAGACAATGAACTTTATTAAAATTATTCCACGTTCTTGTAGAAACGCATGGCTGTGAAATCGTTGAAATGTGTAATAGCTTATGGCATTAGATTTGGCGCATTCACCAAAGTTATCCCTTATCTTACCTAATTTAGCTTTTTCAATCAAAGAGTTAAGCTGGTGCTTACGCTAATTGTAGCTGGGGCAAATATTTTTTCTCAATCTATACTAAGGAAAAATTATTTTATAAAAATATTTATTTTACTATATTATACAAAAAATAAAAATATTACGTGTAACAAAAAACAACATATTGATATTTTTTATATTATAAAATCATAATAATATTTATGATAATAAATCTAAATTTATAATAAAAACAATAAAATAATTTTATTTTTAATATATTTTTATCATTAAACATACATAATGTAAAGTATAAATAAAATAATTGACAATTATTAATAAACATGTAGCGGATATATTATAAGTGTAATATAATACAAAAATAACAATTAAAATAAAATTATTAATTAAATTTTGTATTATATTTTTATTATAAGAAGATAAATATAATTTATCGATATATGATGGAATGTTTTCTATTTAGAGGGGGCGGTAAAGAAAATTTATTTTATTAAATATTGTAATTAGGTGGTTATGATGAAAATATTCAAGCATTGTATAGTATGTTTTGTTGCAGTAGCGATTTTCTTTTCACAGATTTTAAGAGCCAATGCTGATTCTTTAAATGGTAGATTTCAAAATGCTGGTTTTATTTCTGTAATGACACAGGAAAATAGAGTTATTAAAGCTGTTGATATGGTTATTAGCCAGTTTGGAGGACAAGGGGGTGAGAAAAATGTCCAAAAAGTCGCGGGTTTAATGGGGATGGAGATAGCAATTTTTGCTTTAATCGCATATTTTGTATATTTCTTTACTAAAAAGCCGCCGAGTCCTAACAGAGAGACAGGTGGAAGAACATTCGATGCTTTTGCTCATAGTTCATGGGCTTTGAATTAAAAGATATTATCCTTGATAAACTTTGAATTATTCTGTTATTGAATGTTTTATATTAAATAAACCGTGATATTTAATCACGGTTTATTTATTTTTTTACTCTTAATGACATTGATAAGTTTATCCTTTTATATCATTAAGATATTGTTTTGTGGATGCCAGTATATGGTGCATTAAATTCAGCTAATCAGTTGCTTTTTAAATTTACTTAAATTTTTTCCTCTTCAAAATGCGCATTTGAGCTAAGTTTGTGGTTGATATTTTTTTATGATGAAAACGCGAATGCATTAATTGAGACATCCATAAACTTTGTATATCAACTCAAAAAATACAAGGTCACACAATCTTACGACTATTTGTGGGTTTTATGTTGATGAACTGAATAAGTATAGCGATGCGTCTTACAAATATTTGCAAAAATGCTTTTATTGGAATCTTTTAATCTCTTTGTGGTTTACAATTCATTTTATCATTTTATCTTAAGCAAAGAGAATGTGGATTCATTTCTATTTCTCTATTTTATCTGAGAAGGGTGGAGTTATACGAATGTCAAAAAAAGTCATGATCGTGGAAGATAATGAGCTTAATATGAAGTTATTTCGCGATCTTGTAGAAGCGAGTGGTTATGAAACCGTTGAAACGCGTAATGGTCTTATGGCATTAGATTTGGCGCGTTCATCAATGCCATCTCTTATTCTTGTGGATATCCAGTTGCCAGAGGTCTCTGGAATAGATGTTATTAAACAATTAAAAGAAGATGAAAAACTTCGATCAATCCCCGTTGTTGCTGTAACAGCTTTTGCTATGAAAGGCGATGAGGAGCGAATTCGTGCCAGTGGATGTGAAGAATATATGTCAAAGCCTATTTCTGTCCCTCATTTTATCACAATGGTAAAGCATTTCTTGGACTAAAGCTTGTTAAGTGATGATAGAAAAAACATTGAAAAGCTTATAAGATTGCTAAAGTCGTCGCGTAAATGTTTTTGTGCTTCAGCACGTGGATATATTCAAGTTAGTAAAACAGATTTTAAAAATTGAAACTGAAGTTTTGAATTTTTTCGGTCTATTTTTCTTGCCTTTTATCTTAAGAGAAGAGGTTGTTCTGCATTCTTGTTTTTTCTAATCGGTATAGATTTGTTCCTACATTCATCTAAAAGTCTGTTTTAGCAGTTTAAAAAAGCCCCGTTTTTGTCCGAGGCTTTATGCATTGCAAAAATTGAAATTAACGCTTTGAGAATTGGAAAGAACGACGTGCTTTTGCTTTACCGTATTTTTTACGTTCAACAACACGACTATCACGGGTAAGAAACCCACCTTTTTTCAAGATTGAGCGAAGTTCTGGTTCGTAATAGGTTAAAGCTTTGGAAATGCCATGGCGCACTGCACCGGCTTGTCCGGAAAGACCACCGCCTGCAACGGTTGCAATAATATCAAACTGGGTATCCCTATTTGTTGCAACAATTGGTTGACGAAGAATCATTCTAAGAACAGGACGAGCAAAATATTTGTCAAATTCCTTATTGTTGATCGTGATTTTTCCAGAACCTGGTTTAATCCATACACGTGCAACAGCGTCTTTACGCTTTCCTGTTGCGTAAGCACGTCCTTGTGAATCAAGCTTTTGCACGTGAACAGGAACAACATTTTCATGTGTTTCTGTAATACTTGTTACTATGCTAAGCTCAGAAAGAGAATTAATTTCAGCCATAATCAAGCAATCCTTTTGTTTTTGCGGTTTAAAGCACCAACGTCAAGAGATTCAGGCTGTTGTGCTTCATGTGGATGTTGGCTTCCAGCGTAAACACGTAGATTCTTCAATTGACGGCGACCAAGAGGTCCACGAGGAATCATACGCTCTACCGCTTTTTCAATAACGCGTTCGGGAAAACGCCCCTCAAGAAGTTGACGTGCTGTACGTTGTTTGATTCCACCAATATAGCCGGTATGCCAATAATATTTTTTATCCGTATATTTTTTGCCAGTGAGAGCTATTTTATCTGCATTAATGACAATAACGTTGTCACCATCATCAACATGTGGAGTAAATGTAGCTTTATGTTTGCCACGTAAGCGGTTAGCAACAAATGTGGCAAGACGACCTAAAACAAGGTTTTCTGCGTCAATAATAACCCATTTTTTCACCACTTCAGTTGGCTTTTGTGAAAAAGTTGCCATAGAAGTATCCTTTATTAGAACCCTTTTAATATAAGGGAATTTTTACTGTTTTGCGTTGAAAATTGTTACCATAGCGAAATATTTAACGCATACTACTTGCTCTGATATAATGTCTTTTGATTGACGTCAAGAGAAAATAAAAACTTTATAAAACAACATGTTATGAGAAAGGTATTATAATACTACATTAAAGAAGTTTGTGGACCATTTAAATTTAAAATGAATGTTGCAAAAGACTATTTTATCTTTAACGCATGATTGTATTTTATCGTTCTTCATTATAAAATAAGTAATAATGCAGTGGTCTCGTTATTTTCTCAATGTTGAATCTTCTGCTTGTGGTCAAGCTTGGTTAGATGCCCTTGATGTTCAAGGGATAAATAATGCGCGCGCTATTTCTCAAAAATTTGGTTTTCCAGATCAGTTAGCTCGAGTACTTTCAGCAAGAGATGTGGATGAAGCTGAGGCTGTTGCTTTTATTAATCCAACATTACGTACGCTTATGCCTGATCCAGAAAGTTTTAGAGATATGCAATGCGCTGCAGAGCGTATTGTTAAGGCTCTTCTCAATCAAGAACAGGTTGCTGTTTTTGGTGATTATGATGTTGATGGTGCTTGTTCTTCAGCACTCATAGCGCGTTTTTTTCGTTATTTTGGTATTGAAGTCAAAATTTATATTCCTGATCGTATTGTTGAAGGCTATGGTCCGAATGAACAAGCAATGAGGATGCTTGTGCAAGAAGGTGCTCGGTTAATTATCACTGTTGATTGTGGCGCAAATAGTCCAGATGCGGTAAAAGCAGCGAGGCTTGCTGGTGCTGATGTTGTGATTTTAGATCATCATCAAATGTCAGAGATTCATCAAGAAGCTGTTGCTCTTGTCAATCCTAATCGTCCTGATGATTTTTCTAAACAGGGGCATTTATGTGCAGCTGGCGTTGTTTTTGTTACGTTAGCTTGGGTTCATCATTTGCTGCGGAAAAAACAATTCCAAGGACCGCTGCCTGATCTTTTAAGTATGCTTGATCTTGTTGCATTGGCAACCATATGTGATGTCGTTCCATTACAGGGGGTTAACCGTGCTTTTGTGTTAAAAGGGCTTCAAGTTGCTCGTTCTATGCATAATCTAGGAATAACAGCTTTAACAAAGGTTGCACGAATAGGGGAGCCGCTTAATAGTTTTCATTTAGGTTTTTTATTAGGTCCTAGAATTAATGCAGGAGGGCGCATTGGTGATCAAGCTTTGGGAGCACGTTTGCTTAGCTGTGAGAATAAAGATGAAGCGGACAGAATAGCAGAACAATTAGATCGGCTTAATCAAGAACGCCAAGAAATGGAGAACATTCAATTAGCACAAGCGGAATCTTACATTTCTTCTCTTTATCAAGATCAAGAAATACCATTGTCACTTGTGATTTCTCATAAAGAATGGCATCCGGGAATTATTGGTATTCTTGCTTCCCGTCTCAAAGAGCGTTTTTTTTGCCCTGTTTTTGCTATTGCTTTGAAAGAAGATGGAAATGGCGTAGGGTCGGGACGCTCAATTAATGGTATAGATTTAGGAGCACTCGTTCGTGAAGCTGTTACATTAAATTTATTAGAAAAAGGAGGGGGACATAGTATGGCAGCAGGAATTACAATTCAATCAACAAAAATTGAAATTTTTCGAAAATGGCTAGAAGAAAAAGTTTCTTTAATGGTTTCACAGTTGCGTGCAAAAAAATCTCTTAGTATAGATGGTTCTCTTTCTGCTTCTGGTGTTAATGAAGCGCTGTTTGAATTGCTTGAAAAAGCAGGGCCATTTGGGGCAGGGAATGCAACACCTGTTTTTGTTCTTCCCTCTCATCGACTGGTGAATCTATCTGAAGTTGGTAAAGGACATCTTCGCCTCATTGTATCTAATGTTGAAGGAAAAAAACTACAAGGAATAGCTTTTCGTGCTGTAGGGACATCGCTTGGTGATTTTCTTTTTGAAAATATTGGTGAAATGATTCATTTAGCTGGTCATCTTAGTTTGAATTATTGGAATGGAACGATCAATCCGCAACTGCGCGTGATTGACGCAGCTGCAGTGGTTTGACAGGGATATTTTTTACATTAGATGTCTAGATTAGAAGCAAAAGTAGAGTTTTCTTGTATGAAACGAAATCGTGCTTCTGGTTTTGTTCCCATGAGACTTTCTACAGTCTTTTTCGTTTCTTGCATTTCCACGGCATCAATAGAAACACGAAGCAATGTACGTTTTTGAGGATGCATAGTCGTTTCTTTAAGTTGTTCTGCGCGCATTTCACCCAGCCCTTTAAAACGCCCGATTTCGATTTTAGCTTTTCCAGTAAATTCAGTTTTGAGCAATTCATCCTTATGAATGTCGTCACGAGCATAAGCAACTTTTCCTCCTTGCGATATTCTATAAAGGGGAGGGACGGCAAGATATAAATGTCCCTGATGAATAAGGTCAGGCATTTCTTGAAAGAAGAAGGTAATGAGCAGTGACGCAATATGAGCACCATCAACATCAGCATCTGTCATGATGATAATACGTTCATATCTGAGATCTTTTTCACGATACTTGGAGCGTGTTCCACATCCAAGAGCAAGGATAAGATCGCTAATTGTTTGGCTTGAGTTCATTTTTTCATGTGCAGCATTGGCGACATTTAAGATTTTACCACGAAGAGGTAAAATTGCTTGGTTTGCTCTATTTCTTGCTTGTTTAGCAGATCCTCCTGCAGAATCTCCTTCAACAATGAATAGTTCAGCACCCAAAGCATGGTTCTGGCTACAATCTGCAAGTTTACCGGGCAGACGTAATTTACGGACAGCAGTTTTTCGACTTATTTCTCTATCTTGGCGTCGTTTAACACGTTCTTCAGCACGTTCAATAACCCAATCGAGAAGTTTTGTTGCTTCTTGTGGGGAATTTGCTAACCAATGATCAAAAGGATCGCGGATTGCATTCTCAACGATACGCTGTGCTTCAATGGTTGCTAATCGATCTTTTGTTTGTCCAACAAATTCAGGGTTACTGATAAAGACTGAAAGTATTGCGGCTGTTGAAATCATAATATCGTCAGACGTAATAATCGTTGCGCGCTTGTTTCCTATTAACTCAGCGTAGGATTTCAATCCACGCAAAAGAGCTTGACGTAATCCTATTTCATGTGTTCCGCCTTCTCCTGTAGGAATCGTATTGCAGTAAGATTGCACACAAGAATCACCACCATGCCAAGCGATAGCCCACTCAACGGAGCCATGGCCATTATTGTGTTGTGTTTTGCCAGAAAAAATTTCTGACGTTACTCGATATTCATCTTTTAGTGACGAAAGTAAATAGTCTTTAAGCCCATCGGGAAAATGAAAAACAGCTTTTTCAGGAATATTTTTTGCGCCTTCAAGTATGACGGGATCACAAGACCAGCGAATTTTTACGCCACCAAAAAGATAGGCTTTGGAGCATGTCATCTTATAGATTTTTTCTGGATCAAAAGCTGCTTTTTCACCAAAAATTTCATGATCAGGATGAAAACGAACGCGCGTACCACGACGATTATAAACATCTCCCAGATCTTCCAATCCAGATTGAGGAATACCACGTGAGAAACGTTGGCGGTAAAGTTTTCGTTCTCGTGCAACTTCAACTTCCATATCATCAGAAAGAGCATTGACGACAGAAATTCCTACTCCATGAAGTCCACCTGCAGTTTGATAAGCCTTTCCATCAAATTTTCCCCCTGAGTGGAGTTGTGTCATAATAACTTCAAGAGTCGATTTCTCAGGCATTTGAGGATGATTTTCAACAGGAATACCGCGTCCATTATCTGTAACGGTTATATAACCGTTCCTATCTAATGAGACCTCAATAGAATCTGCATAACCCGCAACAGCTTCATCCATCGCGTTATCAATAATTTCGGCAAATAAATGATGAAGCGCTTTACTGTCTGTTCCACCAATATACATTCCAGGGCGTAAACGTACAGGCTCTAAACCCTCAAGAACTCGAATAGAGAGGGCATTATAGTCATCTTCTTGCGTATCTTTTGCACTTTTTCTTGAAATCATCGCGTTTGATTTCATTGGAGACTGCAGAGTGTTTTCTTTTGTATTTACCCGAGATTGGGCTTTATTTAAAACACTAAAAAGATCCTTTTTGTTATCGCTCATAGCGTTTAACTATCCACCTCATAAAATCAAATATTTATTAAAATAATTTTATGCCTGTTTTTTATTTAAAAATCAATGCACTTAGGAAACATCGATTGTTGGGCCAAAAATTTGTTCAAAAGCGTGTTTGAGAGCAATATCAACATCATGCATTGCTACATGGCAACCGAGATTAAGAAAGCTTGTTACACCGTGGTTTGTAATTCCACAAGGAACAATTCCTGAATAATGGGCTAAGTTAGGATTAACATTGATAGAAACTCCATGAAAACTTATCCATTTGCGCACTCGAATGCCAATAGCTGCAATTTTATCTTCGGAAGAAAGATCATTTTGTTTTGATGGGCAATGAGACTGTTTAACCCAGACACCAACGCGATCTTCTCTGCGTTCGCCTTTAATATTAAAGTTGGCAAGCATCTGTATGATCCATTCTTCTAATGCACTAATGAAAGCACGAATGTCTTGTTTTCGGCGTTTAAGATCAAGCATGATATAAGCAATACGCTGTCCTGGACCGTGATATGTAAATTCACCTCCACGTCCTGCTTCATAAACAGGGAATAAATTAGGCGCTAAAAGATCTTTTTTATTTGCACTCGTTCCCGCTGTATAAAGGGAAGGGTGTTCAAGAAGCCAAACTTGTTCATGCGCGGTTTTTGCAAGAATTTTTTCTACACGTTCTTGCATATAACGCAGAGCTTCAGGATACTCAACTAGATGATCACTTATCTTCCATTCAACGGGTGGATTTCCTAGAATTGCATTAAAATGATGTGATAAGTGATTACGATCCGTATGTTTCAATTCAAATGTCATTGGTAATATTTATCTTGATGTTTGAGTTTATTTTGTAATCAATAAAAGTGATTACAGAGTAAGGTATAGAATTGTTGAATAAAAGAGAATACGTTCATAAATTTTATCTTAAGAAGATTTGCTACGCTTAAAAATCCACGTTCCTTTTACCATCTTCCTGTTGCACCACCACCACCTGATGATCCACCACCACCCCTAAATCCCCCTCCACCTCGAGGACCACCGAACCTTCCACCAGGATATCTGCCACCGGCACTTAAGTTAAGAAACCAAGGTGTGAAGATGATCCCCAGCCAGAGATACTTTTGTGGACCCACTTTTTTACCAAAAATCATTGCAAGAATGGGCAAACCAACGACTATAAAGAGAATGAGAAACATGATTGTATTTATAATTATTTCTTCTTTTTCAGCTTGTTTACGTTGTTCTTCAACGATTTTAGCTTTTTCTTTGATGCGAAAAGTAAAATCAGAATCACTTTCTGTAATAACTTTGATAATTGCATCAACTGCTTCAGCAATTCCTTTTTGATAATTTCCTTCACGAAAATTAGGAATCATGAAGCTATTAATAATGACAGAGGAAAGAGCATCTGTTAGCTCTCCTTCCAAACCATATCCTACTTCGATACGTGCTGTGCGTTCATTCGGTGCAATGACCAGTAATACACCATTATTGATCTTCTTTTGGCCTAATCCCCATGTACGAAAAAGAGAATTGCTGTATGTTTCTATATCATTGCCAGAAAGAGTAGGGAGTGTCACAAGAACAATTTGATCTCCCGTTTTCTCTTCGAGTGCTGCCAGTTTTTTTGTCAAGTCTTCCTTGGTTGCATTATCGAGCAAATGAGCCACATCATTAACATAACCTGTTAAATGAGGAAATTTTATTTGCGAACAAGCGATACTTCCCAATGCAGCAACTAAATACAGAGAGCAGATAAAAGCCCATAATTTTGGAAATACAATACGTTGCAAAGAGTATCGAAATGATTTCATTAATTAAAATTAACCTTTGGTGTTTGTTGGCTATCAGTATCGATGGTAAAAGTTGGCATAGGTTTAGCATCACGAAACCATAATTTTGCCCAAATCATCGTCGGCATTGTTTTGAGTGCAGTATTGTAGGCACGTACTGTTTCAATATAATCGCGGCGCGCAACGGAAATACGGTTTTCTGTTCCTTCTAATTGTGATTGAAGAGCAAGAAAGTTTTGGTTTGCTTTAAGATCCGGATAGTTTTCAACAACAGCCATAAGCCGCGAAAGTGCACTTGATAAATTTGCTTGATTTTTGAGATATTGCTGCATAACTTCTGGATTATTCAACATATCTGCATTAATGTTGACTTGCGTTGCTTTGGCGCGTGCTTCAATTACATTTGTGAAAACGCTTTGTTCATGAGCTGCGTAAGCTTTAACTGTTTCTACAAGATTGGGAATGAGATCTGTACGACGTTGATATTGATTGAGCACTTCACTCCATGCTGCATGTGCTTTTTCTTCATTTGTTGGTATCGTATTAAATCCGCACCCACTTAAAAATGGCACTAACCATGCCAAAAAAATCACGATTGGAAATTTTTTTAATATTTTAAACATTGAAGAAGTTTGTACATTTAACATAAAGATGTCTCCACAGATATTTTATGTATTATATAGGGTTTATTTTCTTGGTGGAAAGTATTTTGAACTTTATAAACAGGCGTATTTATCAATAAATTGATATCTCTATGCGTTTTAGGTACGCTTAAGTGACTTGTTGATATTAAAATAATAATAGTAATATAGATGTCATCTTATAAAAGATCAATAATATTTATATCAATTATTATTACAGAAAATTATATTATTTTCGTAGGAGTTTGGATTTCGCAACGTGCAGATAACAATTGGAAAAGAGAAAAATGTAAGTATCAATCTTATGGAAAGATAGAAGGTCAGGGCAGTTCTTATTTTCCTCCTTTAGAAGTTTTAATACATTGGATAAAAAAGGCTTTTTTATTATGTATGGTAGTAATTGAGAAGGAGGGTGAAAGTCCTATGATAGAAAGTGTTCAGCGGCAAAGTGAAAAGTTTGATGGATTGGCTAATGATTATGATCGTTATCGTCCTCGCTATCCCCTTACTTTATTTAAAACCATGCTTCATCCTTTTAAGAACAAAAAGCATTTGTCCATTGTGGATGTGGGTGCTGGGACAGGCATCGCATTAGAGGGAATTGTTAAATTTTTAGGAAATGAGCACCAATATCATGCTATCGATGTATCGGCAGATATGATTAAGCAGGGGCGAAAAAAATTTCCTACGGTGCAGTGGTATCAGGGCCGTGCCGAAGACCTATTGCCTCAAATTGGCGAGGTTGATCTTGTCATTGCAGCGCAAGCGTTTCAGTGGATGGATCGTTCTAAGTTGCTTTGTTCTGTTTCAGATCAACTTCGGGTCAATGGTGTCATGGCGGTTATTCAAAATAATCGCGATTTCCAGCATAGCGAATTTCTAGAGGCTTATGAGACATTGTTAGAGAAAATGAGTCCGAACTATTCTCGGTATTATCGTAATTTTGATTTTTTACAGGAAATGAGTGATGGCTTTGGGGTAGATCCAGAAAAGATTTTTTTTCATACGCACAATTGGACGATGATGATCCCATCTGAAGCTTTTATTGGAATGAGCCGCTCTTCAACGCAAGCGCAACGCGCTATTGCTTTCTATGGGGAAGAATATTTGCGGCAATTGGTCGCATTGATAAAGAAATATGAAGTGCAAGGCAATTTGGAGCTTTTGTATCGAAGTGAGCTCTATATGTATGCAGGATAATCCGATATCGATGATTGCTTTTGCTCTTTTAGCACATCAGAGTGGGCGGTATTCAGGAAATTAACGCATTATTAAGGCAGACTTTGAGGGGGAAAGTTTTTTCTTCAGCATTCACATTGACATCTTATTACCGCTGATTTTCATTATTCATTTAATATGAGAGAGTTTAAATAGAAAATTTATGCACTGCATTATAGCATCGAAGCGCTTTCTTTACTGCAGTTTAACAACAGATTATTTTATAAAATGGAAAGAGGTAGATTGAATAGAAATGTTTGATAATTCTTTGTTTTTATGATTGCTTTTTATTATTAAATGAGAGTGTTTTTAATAAATTTTGACAAAAATAACTGAAAAGGTACAAAAAATTATCATAATCAGAAATTTGTAGTAAAAAAGGTAATGGCTTGGAAGAACCTTTAAAAAACAACTCATTTTGAAATTATCTCTAAATTCAGATTGAATATAACAAAAAGTAAAATATAAATATGCTATATGAAGCATTTCTCTTTTTAGAAGATATAATATAAAAACAATATATTAATTAATTTTTTTTGATATAAGAAAACTTCTTTTATTTTCTATTTTAAATAACGGGTTAGTCCGAGTCTTATGTGGTTTTATTGAAGATGTGTTTTTCAAGGTTTAATCTGGCGCTTTAAATACAATTTTAGAAGTGGCAAATAAGCTCAATTTTTCTCTGTTGTGATGTGTTGAATAAGTTTTTTAATTTTCTATAGAGTTTAATTTTTGCAATCATGATAGATTGTGGCAGCTATCTATTTAAGGTTTTTATAAGTTTAGTAGGAATAGCTTGATGATAAATCCATTGAGTTCTCCATCTTTACGCTTCATAAAAGAATAAGCCTGCACCATCACACACTTTGTCATTTTCCAATGTTGCGACAGCCCTTGACATGGTTTATAAGAGGAGTTTTTAGTCCTTTTTTGTACAGTTTTATCCATACGACAATCTCGCTTATGACGTGCAAGCGAATGGTTTTGATTGATTCAACATACACAGATTTGGAATGAAAGAATCTTAAGATATTCCGCTCTCTCATTTAATATTAATAATGCTAGATCATGATTATAAATTAATGTGTTGTCTATTTTTGAAATCCATGACCTTGGTTGAGCTTGTCAATATTTCATTTTCATTTATCGTAAACTATTCTACTTTTGAATAATGACTCCACTGTAAGGAATGTCTTTAAGAAAGCATTCTCGTTTTAAAGAGTCGTTATAGTTTTTTTGTTTTATAGAAGGATCAATAATGCTAAACATTATACTTTGATAAAAAAAGAAAGTAAATTATGACTATTATACTGAAACCGAGCGAAGTGACGCTTAGTGAACTTGCAGCTATTTATTTTAATGGTGAAGTGAGTAAACTTCATAATGACACGCATTTAGCTATCAAGAAAGGGGCTCAGCGCATTGCTGAAATTGCTGCTGGAAGTGAGCCTGTGTACGGTATTAATACTGGTTTTGGGAAGTTGGCTTCCATTAAAATTGATGCGGACGATGTCGCTGTTTTACAGAGAAACCTTATTTTGTCCCATTGTTGTGGGGTAGGAGAGCCTTTAGCTGAAAATATTGTGCGTTTGATAATGAGCTTAAAGCTTATCTCTTTAGGAAGAGGGGCTTCAGGAGTTCGTCTAGAATTAGTAAATTTGCTGGAAAATATGCTTGCAAAGGGCGTCATTCCTGTCATCCCTGAAAAAGGGTCTGTAGGTGCTTCAGGTGATCTAGCTCCACTTGCTCACATGGCGGCTGTTATGATGGGAGAAGGGGAAGCATTTTTTCAAAATATTCGTATGAGTGGGGCGGTTGCATTAGAGAAAGCGGGATTGTCCCCTATTATTTTAGAGGCAAAGGAAGGTCTAGCTCTTATTAATGGGACTCAAACATCAACAGCCCTTGCACTTGCTGGTCTTTTTCGAGGTTATCGGGCATTGTGTGGTGGATTGTTGGCAGGGGCTTTGACGACAGATGCTATCATGGGATCAACGGCGCCATTTCATCCTGATATCCATATTTTACGAGGACATTATGGGCAGATTGCTGTATCGAAAACATTAGAAAAGCTTGTAGAGGATTCAGAAATTCGTGCAGCACATTTACGGGGGGATGAGCGTGTACAAGATCCTTATTGTATACGTTGCCAGCCACAGGTCATGGGGGCATGTTTTGATATTTTGCTGGCAGCAGCAAAAACACTGATTATTGAAGCAAATGCTGTTACAGATAATCCATTGATTTTAAGGAATGGTGAAGTTGTATCAGGTGGGAATTTTCATGCTGAACCTGTAGCGTTTGCTGCTGATCAGATTGCTCTTGCTTTATGTGAAATAGGATCTATTTCTCAACGGCGTATTGCTCTTATGGTTGATCCAGCAGTTTCTTATGGACTTCCAGCTTTTTTAGCACATAATGCGGGTCTTAATTCAGGTTTTATGATTGCTGAAGTAACAGCGGCAGCTTTAATGTCTGAAAATAAGCAAATGGCCCATCCTGCTTCCGTTGATTCAACCCCAACTTCTGCCAATCAAGAAGATCATGTTTCAATGGCTTGCCATGGAGCGCGTCGGTTATTGGTAATGAGCGAAAATCTTTTTACACTTATTGGCATTGAAACGCTTGTTGCAGCACAAGGAATTGAATATCGTGCACCTTTAAAAACAAGTACTTTTTTGCAATCTGTTATGGAATGTCTACGAAAAAATGTTGCTTCTCTTAAGGAAGATCGCTATCTGGCTCCAGATCTTCATCAAGCACATATACTTGTGCGTGAAGGGCACTTATTATCTGTTTTACCAGAAACAATTTTTCCTTCATTAAGTTTTCAATAGTATTTGTTTTAAGGTCAATGCTGAAGGGCGGATATTGAATTTTAAAACTTCCTCATATGAAAATATAGAGGAGCGATACTATATTTGAATTATTTAATAAATTATATATTTTTTACTGTATATATCTGATTTTTGTAGTTAACTAGATATTTTGTTATTTTATAGAAACTATAAACTTAAAGCACCTATATTTTCTGATTTATATCAGAAATTTTAATATAAGTTAAATAATATCCACGAATTATATATTATTGATATTATATTTCTATAAATATAAATTATAATATATGTATTGTATCGAGTAAAAATAAAAGTTTTATTTTATATTCTTCTTATTTGTTAATACTTTATGAATTTTATAGTTCATTTTTGATATTTATAATAAAAAAGGAGAAAGGAATGTTTAAAAGTGCTAAATTATGTGTTTCAATAACAGTTCTTTTTTTTTCTCAAATTCTTGAGATTCATGCAAATTTTAGGAGAGGTAGCTTTCCAGAGGAAGTTTTCATTATGATAGTGGCCCAAGAGAAAGAGCCTCTTATTTCAGCGAAAAACAAAGATTTTATTGCTATCTCAGGGCAAATTTCCAGAGGTAAGGAGAACGCTATCATCGGACCAACAATCAAAGATGCTCTTTTTACCGTATATTTTTTTTTCATTGGAAAGCTTGTCGTTAAGGCAGCTGGAGTCCTTAAAAGATGGGTTGTAGATAGATTTTCTCATGCTTTTGAAAACTTGCGAGATTCGTATTATCATTAATTGAGCTATTTAATTGGCGTAAAAAGTTTTTTTTTATAAGCTCAAAGAAAGTTGGCTTAAAGTAACAAAAAATTAATTGTATGCATAGTTAATGTGTTTGTTATGAATTTTTAGGCTTCTATTTCAGTACACTGAAATAGAAGCCTAAAAGTTTAGATTACATTAAGGTTAATTTTCTCTGTAAAAAACTAGAGAATACGAAATGAATTAAATGACAATTATGAAAAAATTCATTATCACTTTATTTGAATAAAATAATACGAAATTGCAGGCTATAAAAGCTGAATAATTCGCAATAAAAGTATTTTTTCATTGTTTAGAGCAAAGTGTTGGACTGGCTGGTCTTCGATGTTTTTTGAAATATATTTGTGAAAGAAACATAAGGCTTTATTTCTCATAGAGCTGTTATCGTGGTGTGGATTGTCAGCATTTCAAAAAGTAAGGAAAGAAATGGCAATAAATGAACTGAAAAGAGGGATGAGTAAGCGCCAAGTTATTTTTTTAGCTCTTGGTTCTGCTATTGGAACAGGTCTTTTTTATGGGTCTGCACAGGCAATTAAGCTTGCGGGTCCCAGTGTTTTGATTGCCTATTGTATTGCTGGTTTAGCTATTTTTATGGTTATGCGGGCTCTAGGAGAGATGATACTTCATAATCCATTGCCTGGTTCTTTTGCTCGTTATGCGGCAAATTACATATCACCATTAGCAGGTTTTTTAACGGGATGGACATATGTATTTGAGATGATTCTTGTTGGTTTGGCTGATATTACAGCTTTTGCGACTTATATGGGGTTTTGGTATCCTGATGTTGCTCCTTGGGTATGGGCACTGAGTATTACATTAATCATCACAGGTATTAATTTAGCTGCTGTAGAAGTCTATGGTGAACTAGAGTTTTGGCTATCTTCTATTAAAGTTATCGCTATCATTGCGATGATTATTTTAGGAATAGCAATTATTTTTTGGGGGTGGGGTGAAGGTGCAGATTTTTCTACCGTTACTGTTCATAATTTATGGAAAAATGGTGGACTTTTTCCCAATGGTTGGTTTGGTTTTTTAGCTTGCTTTAGTGTTGTTGTTTTTGCTTTTGGTGGCATAGAAATCATTGGCATGGCAGTCATGGAAGTTCAAAACCCTCATCAAACGATTTCAAAGGCAATTAATTCTACTCCAGTTCGTATTTTGCTTTTTTACGTCATGACGTTAGCTATTTTAATGTCTCTTTATCCTTGGAATGAGATTGGTCTCATGGATAGCCCTTTTGTATCCATTTTTGAAAATCTTGGGATTTCATATGCAGCAAATATTTTAAATATTGTTGTTGTTACAGCGGCTATTTCAGCAATGAATAGTGGAATGTATGGTGCTTGTCGTATGATCCATGGTTTATCGCAGGAAGGTTATGCTTTAAAAAAGTTTCAATATTTATCAAAAAACGGTATACCAGTTTTTGTTATTTTGATGATCTTTGGTATTTTTCTTCTTGGTGCTGTCCTTAATTATTTTTATCATGAAAAGCTTTTTTTTCTTATTGCTGCAATGGCAACATTTGCGACAGTTTTTGTTTGGATGATGATTCTACTTTCACAATTTTTTATGCGAATTAAGATGCCTAAAGAAGCTCAGAATGGTTTAAAATTTCCCATTCCATTTTGGCCAATAGGATCGATTTTTTCTATTTTATTTATGGTTTTTATTTTTATTCTCCTATGGTACTTTGATGAGACACGACCAGTTTTAATTATAGGTGTTATTTGGATTGCTTGGCTTGTTATTTGTTTCTATGCACTTAAACTTTATAATTTTAAGCAAAAGAAGCTGAATAAAATGTGAATAGAGAAAAAACTCAAAACAAATAGCTGATGTCATCAGGAGAACAGGTGTTTGATTGTTTTCTCTAAAGGTTAGAACAATCTAGATTGAAAAAATCTGCTCGTTATTATTTTGCTTTGGAAGTTTTTGTGAGCCATTGCTTACGGTAACGACAAAATCATATAAATATTAGGCGTTTTTTTGATGGTGAGCTGTGCCATCAATATAAGTCTTTCAGGTTAAAATGCCTAACAGTGCAAATAGATTTTACCAGATACATGATTATAGGCAGATATATTTTTCTAAACGTATTAATGAAGTTCTGTTTCACGAAAGAAGTTATTGTAAGAATTGTTTTTTAAGCTCTTTAAAAAATTGGTTGTTTAAATTTTGTTGTTTAGAAAATTACTATTGCTTTTAGAAGCGAAGATAAAGTTCTTTATGTATTTTTTCTCAAAGAGGATTGGCGTTGGTAGAAAATAGTGGATAACAAAGTTACATGAGGCATTGTATCATTGTTTTTACAAAAACTTTAATAAACAGCAGCAAGGTATTACAATAAAATCTCATAGAAGAGTAAATTAAAGAGAACAATGAACGTGTGACAGTTTTACGATTCTTATTGTTATTGTTCTCACAAGAGGAAGGATCAAACTTATTTTTTTAATATTGATACAAGAGTAATTTTTATTACAAGTGGAGGCGGACAAAATGCACTCCGCAACTGTATTTCGGTGCAAAATTATTCAATATTACCATAAAAGGCGCTCAAGAACACTACGACTAGCAAAAACAATCATCGGAAAATGGCTTTTTACACGAGAAATCTTCCAATAGCTCTGAAACACACACAACAACAATTCTCTCTATCCTTGAGGCAACAGGCAATGTTGATATGGATGTACAATGAGATGCTACGATTATTGCTTCTCATCTGATTTCCGGTCAAGATATCAATGTAATGGGAGAAAGTATGACGATTGTTGGCATGACAGACCATCATAGCAGCCATTCACAGACGCGTGAAACAGGTTTTGATGGGAATAGATTTGACTTTGTAAGCAGAATTATTAGCGGTAATGGCTATACCTACGAGACGATACCTGCTGGCAGTAACGTTTGGATAGAATGGTAGAGAGTGGCTACAAATCCCATAAATCCCCATACTTGCCTTGGAGATGCGAGCCAAGCATGTCGGTATGTTCATGGCTCATTCAATCGAGTACAAGTCCCTTTAAGGAGGAAAAAATGAAACAAAGCTTAAAATTATTGAGTATAATAGTTCTGTTAAGTATCGCTGGATGTCAGTTTAATAAAACTCCTGGAGGGTATTTGAGTGCTTGGGAAAAGCCAGGAGCAGATTTTACTGAAATAGGAAAAGCATTATTAGAATGTGGTATGCCAACTCCTTATGATGTCGATCCAGAAAACAGAAAGCAGAGCGTCAATGCAAAAGCAACAACTTATGCTTGCATGCTTCAATCAGGTTTCCGCTATAAAGATGAAGAGGTAGCAAGAGCGGGTGGGCCATGTTATACTTTTAGAGCCGAAAACTTGCCCATTTGTCGTCCGGGCGCTGTCATCCCGAGGCGCAGTGTCAAGAAGCGCTTAAACAGCCCTTTTTGTAAAAAGCATCCAGAACAATATGAATGCTATCCTTAAATCTTGCAGCTAGTGATAAGCAACAATCCGCTATCCTTGCCTTCGCTTGGAATGGCGGGATTGTTCCCTCTCTTTCATTATTTAACGTATGAAGAAAAGCAGCATTTGCAAGAAGGTTCTGATGGCAAGGTGCATGTATCCTTTAATGGCATCTTTACTCCACCAGAGGAAGCCGCTGTTTATACAGAGCAACATGCGAAGGATAAAAATAATCCGCTTTATTTTGTTGTGTTCCCAGAAGCTGATTCTGCTATCTCAGAACTTCTGGTCGCGGGTTATCAGAAGTTTATGGAAAATAACTTTTGGGGTTTGACCAATTCCACACAAGAAGCAAAAGATTTGGTGTATAGCCATGGTATTACAGGGTTGGAACTTTATGGACATAGCCGCGGTACCATAACATTGAGGAATATGCTGTATTATTTCAAACAAGAAGGTGTTCGCGGGATAGCCGACAACACGAATATCAATTTCTATGGACCAGCCTTTAATGTTTTAGTTGCATCCGGTCTGTTAGGTTATGTGAGTGATGGCAAACAAACCACTATTGGCTTTGATGGGAATAGATATGACTTTGTAAGCAGAATTATTGGCGGTAATGGCTATACCTACGAGACGATACCTGCTGGTAGTAACGTTTGGAAAGAATGGTGGAGAGTGATCATGAATCCCATAAGCTTCCATACTTGTCTTGGAGATGTGGGTTATAAATGCCAAAAGTTTTATGGCACATCTCATTTAGAACAAAAGCCTTGAATTAAATCATGGAGTAAAAATGAAACAAACTCTAAAATTATTAAGCGCGATAACTCTATTGAGTATAGCTGGGTGCCAGTTTAATAAAACTCCTCCAGGAGAGATAGCTACGTGGGAGAAACCTGGAGCAGATTTTACTGAGGTAGCAAAAGCATTATTAGAATGTGGTATGCCAACGCCTTATGATGTTGATCCAGAAAGCAGAAAGCTCAGCTACAATGCAATAGCAACCATAGAAGCTTGTATGCTCCAATCAGGTTTCCGTGATAAAGTGGGGGGGACTTGGTGCGAGAATCATAGAGCCGAAAACTTGCCCATTTGTCGTCCGGGTGCTGTCATCCCGAGGCACAGTGTCAAGAAGCGCGTGAACAGCCCTTTTTGTAAAAAATATAAAAATGCACCTGAATGCAAACCTTAAGTCTTGCTGTTTGTGACGATCACAATCCCTACCTTCATGTTTCTCATACCCGTACGCGGGGGGCTTAATTCAGCATGTCAATGCTATTTATTTATGGGGACCACAACTGTTGGCGCAATAATATAAAATATCTATTTTGGTTGTAATCAAAATATTGATAATAATTATAAGCATATCGTTGATAGATATATGATTTTAGTAATAATTTTACCGTATTTTTGATATAATAATTATGGCATAATCTTCGGAAAGATAAAATAATATAGGTTGATAATGTTCATCATTGTTTTGGAAATAAAAAACAGCATGTAAAATATTTATAGATTGTTTCGTAATATCAAAATTACTCAAGGATAGGAAAATGAAGCAGATTTTAAAATTATTAAGCGGGATAACCTTATTTGTTATGGCTGGATGCTACCCTGAGCAGCCTTCTCGAACAGCTGTAGATGCATGGGAAAAATCCGGTACTGATCAGCTTGAGATCAAAAAAGCTCTGTTAGAATGTGGAATACAGCATCTTGATGGTCGTCTTGATACAGAAACAAGTACGGATGAGAAATTCAATGCTGAGGAGTCTGTGAATGCATGTATGATCCAAGCAGGTTTCCAAGATAAATTGGGAAGAATGAAGTGGTGTGAGAAATATAAAAATCTTCCAATTTGTCAGCCTGATGCAGTTATTCCTCAGCGAAGTGTAGAGAGGCGTTTGAATAGTCCTCATTGTCAAGAGCATAAAGAACAACCTGAATGTCAACCTTAAGTATTGAGGCTGCTGTAATCAAAAATCCTTACATTCTTGTTTTTCCATGGGGGGGTGGGATTGTTTCTTCAATATCTATATGCTAACAAAAGTCATCTTGCGTGTGAGTAAATATTAGAAGACTTATCAGTCTTTCTATCGTAAATATTGACGGAGGGGGAAATGAAAAAAACATTGAAATTATTGAGTGCTATAATTTTATTAAGCTCTGCTGGGTGTATTAGCAAACCTCCCCCATCGACGTTAGAATTATGGGAAAAGTCTGGTGTCAGTAAGTCTATGGTCCAACAAGCACTGTCAAAATGTGGTTGGAAACCAATCTACGCTTCTTCTAAAAATATGGATTCGCGTGCAAGTGATTTTGCAGCAGTTTATGAGTGCATGACTAAAGCAGGTTATCGGTACAAATTACAAGATTCAAAGGGAATCTATTTTTCATCAACGCCGCGAAGTGATTCATTTTTAGTCAATTTAATGGTAGCAGGGTATCAGCAGGTTATGGACAATGATACTTTTGGTGTAACCAATTCGACAAAACAAGAGCGAGATTTGATGTTACGTTTTGAAAATGATAAAAAGCGCCAGAAAATAAAAAAAGCTTTGCACAAGTGATCATCAACAGTAGAACGTTGATTTTTAAAGCAATAATTAAATAAAAATATTAAACGGGAGAAGAGAGAAATATAGCTCTTTTGTCTCCAATGTAGTTATATTCATCAGCTACGAGATTGGCAATAGTGTTGTGGTCAGATGATGCTAGCGGAGGATAGTGGGTTGTTGTTTAGAGAAATTTATTCAATATAAAGAATGGCAAATAATAGCTTTGCTAAAATATCTGCTTTAACGATAATAAACAGATAGCTTTCATAGAGCTAATTTTGATGAAATTTTATTTTGGTGTTTTTTAAGTTCAGAATGGTGAGTGTTTTACTGTATTTTAGATTTTATCAAAAGATCTAAAATATTACATTTATTAATTCAAATCATTGATGATAGGGTATTAGGAGAAGTTTTTTATTTATTCAAATTTCTTTGTTAGATATTTAACATTTTTAATATAGAAATTGTGTACATTAGCTTATACATTAGTGTGCAATTTCTTGTTTTTTTGTTGTGGTCGAAGAGATGATGCGGTTATAGATTTCGTATATTGTATCTTTTTGTGCTGTGTTTTATTAAAACGTTTTAATCGTTTAATCTTAAAAGTTATTCTCATGTTGTTGTATTTTTATTTTTTTGTGGTGAGATAAATTGAATATTATATCTCTTCAAAATTCGCATTTTTTCACGTTTTTTTAAGATTGGTTTTTGGGCCTTTTGTAATTACAGTTTTCAGCGGTTTTTGAGATGCCTTCTTTAAAGGGATTTTCATCCTAAATGGTATTTTTAAACTTTTTGTTCTTTCTTTACATAAAACACAAAACATATTATTGAATGCTATGATTTTATCATAAAAAAATAAAATAATTTTGTTTGTTTTGTTCTTATTGTGTTTAATTTGTGGTTTATTTTTTTTCCAGCATTTTTTGTTTTTGTTGAAAAAAGAAAGTTTTGAGAAACAATGATAGTCAAGGTATCTAACAATCACTTGTATTCGTGCTTTTTTACAGCAGCTATTTTTTCTTTTTTGTTAAATATAAATATTGAGGCACATTCTCATTCATATACATCACTGTCATGTGATGAAAACAAATTACCTTACGGATGCAGTGATGGTTCAAAGCATACAATTAGTGATAAAGTATATAAATTCACGGCGCCTGTTAAAGAAAAGAATGGGGAGGGTCGTTCTCTCATGTTACCTGCTGCTATAGTAGTGCAGGAGCCAAATACAGTTATTCAGGCAACGCGTGTAGAGGTTGAAGCTACTGCGGGTATAGAAGATATTTATGGTGTTTTTGTATCACGAGGGGGAAAAATTGTTTTGAGCGATTCAGCTTTTAAAAATGTATCAATAGGTCTTAAAGCTGACAGTGGAATGATTGAGGTTAATCGTGGAACAATTGAGGCTTCTCAGATTGCTGCTTATGCAGAGAAGCGAGGAGCATCTGTTACGTTAACGAATACAAAAATTAAAGTGGAAGGTTTGGGTATCGGTCAAGAGAGTGCTCTTTTCGTTAGTGCTGATGCGGATATTCAGATGAAAAGTGGATTTATTGATGTGAATGATGCTGCTGCGCTTTATGTGGGGAGAGGGGGGAGTGCGACTTTAGATGGTGTTACCATTGCTTCAAAATATCAAAAAACAGAAGACAAAGAAAATACAAGTGAAAAAAGTACACATACAGTTTTCAATGTAAAACATCAGGGTTCTGTTTATGTAAAAAATACGAATATTATTTCTACGGATGTTCATGTTTTAACAGTTGGACAAGATTCTAACACGCCATCCAATAACGGCAGGGAAGGAAATATTTTAATTTCGCGGGTTAATATTGAAGATTCAACAATTAAAGCAATAGGTAACAAACATGGTATGTATTTTGAGAGGGATGGGGAAAATGATGCGTATGAACAGGGGCTTATCTTTTTGAAAAGGACGATTTTTGAGGTTCCAGATGGGACAGCTGTTCATAGTAATAACAGTCGTAGTTATATTGGAGTAACAGAAGGTACAAAAATTTTTGGTGACTTATTATTAACAGTTGAAAAGGGGGGGAGTGTAGCGATTTTGGCTAATTCTTCTTCATTGATAGGAGGGACTCGTGTTGCCGATGATTCTATTGCTGAGCTTTATTTAACAGGGGGATCAAAATGGTTTTTGACAAAAAGAAGAGAGATCGATTTGCAAGTTGCAAACCGTACAAGTTCGTCTATTTCATTTGTGAAAGTTTCTGATAGTTTTATTGCTTTTGAGACTCCAATGTTTCAGGAGTATCAGACACTTCATATTGGGAAGGGAGAAAAAGAAGTTTATAGTGCGCAAGATAGGGCAGATATTTATCTCAATACGCATCTCAGTAGTGATGGTTTGCTCGATAATACAAAAACTGATCGGCTTTTAATACATGGTGATGTTTCTGGAAAAACAACAGTTTATGTGCAATTTGTTGCAGGAAATCAGGGTGAGATAGCAACCGGTGAAAATGCTCATAGTATTTCACTTATTCAGGTTTCTGGAAAAGCGGCAGAGGATTCTTTTCAGTTAAATCGTGCTTATATCGCATTAGAGGGTTTGCCTTACCAATATTATCTTCATGCTTATGGTCCAGCTTCTGCTCTTGGAAATGCACAAACTTCTCAAAGATTGGTTGAAGGAGATGGAGATTTTTGGGATTTTCGCCTTGAAAGTAAATATATTCAGCCTGCTTTAGAGGTGTCTGCTATTCCCCCTTCCGAGTTAAAGGTCAGAGAGGTTGTTCCACAAGTTCCAACTTATCTTTTGTTACCAAATGCTTTATTTCATGTTGGTCTCATGGATATTAGTCATCAACAAAAGCAGTTGCAAGTTAGGCGGTCTATTCCTCGTAAATTATTAAAAGTTGAAGGGAACTTTGCTTTATCTGTCCACGATTATGGTGGGAGTTATCGTTATGTCTCAGATCTTTCTACACTTAAATATGGGTACGATGGTCATGTTGATTATAACGCTATAAAAACAGATATTTTGCTCAAAACAATAGAGAGCGCATATAGTACGACATCTTTTGGGATTATGGGAACCTATGGAAAGCTTTCTTTACAACCTCATAACGTGGAACAAAGTCAAAAGAGTACATTTAATAAATGGTCATTTACGGCATACGGTAGTGTGGAACACAAAACTGGTTTTTATATAGATAGTCTTTTATCTTATGGTTTGTTTAAAGGGGATGTGCGTAGCCATGTTTGGGGTAAGACGGCGACATTAAAAGCAAATCCTTTGAACGTTTCGTTTTCTGCTGGTAAAACGTTTATGACAGGATATAAAGATCTTATTTTTGATCCGCAACTTCAGCTTATTTATCAACATCTTCAATTTGATAAGTTTCGTGATATTGATGGATTTGATGTTGATATGAAAAAAATGAGTCAATGGTTTGTGCGTGTTGGTGGGCGTTTAAGTAAAACATTTACAGCCTCTGATAAGGATCTTATCACTTCTTTTTATGGCAATATTCATCTTGCTCATTGTTTTGGTAAAGAACAATTTGTTCATTTTAAAGATGTTTTTCAGTTGAGTGCTTTCGGTTCTTCCTTAGAAACAGGTTTGGGTATCAATTCCCAGTTTTCTTCTAAAGTTACACTTTACAGTGATCTTAGCTATCAGCATAGGTTAACCAAGGCTGGTTTTTCTGGAGTTCATTTTTCTGGTGGTTTGCGCTATCATTTTTAATAAATCTTTTAAAAAAATAATAAATGTGATTTTCAAAGTCTTGTTCTACTATCGGAATTAAAACCATTGTTTGTGCAGAATTTTAGTTGCTTCTTTTAATAATGATATCATGTGTTTTAATAAATATGAAAATATTGTGTTGATTTATTTTTATCTACTATAGCATTTTTCAAATGCTTTAAAAAATTTGTTCATCTGATAAACAGATTTAAAATGAGAAAATCCTACGATATCGGCGTTCTCATTCAATATGAATAACGATAAATTATCATTATAAATCAGTATTTTGCCATATGATGCTTAAGGTATCATCGAGCCATTTATGGTAATTGCGTGCTTCTTCGTTTGAGTTATGAACAGAGAAAATAAAACCAGGATATCCACCAAATGCTGGTGGAGGTGGTGAAATGTGATTGGTTTCAAAAAAATGATAGTTCTGGCGGTTTGAGGATGCTGTGCAACCTTATCTAGACCTGAAAATCCAGAAAACCGTCCATACCCATGAAGAGGAATAATATAATTTGCCGCCACTTTTTTAGCTAGGAGTATATCGGGAAGGTCTAAGTTTTTTTCAGCTAAAGCGGCATTCATACATAGTTTTGCAAATGAAATTCCTGTGCCTTGCTCAGCAATAAAATGGGAAACACCTGATCCACCTATACGAGCGCCTATCTCAATGATATAAGGTAAATTATTAGCATCTAGGCGTAGCTCTACATGGGCAGCTCCCATATTTATACCAAGAGCTTTAACTCCAGAGCATGCAGCCTCACATAAAGCAATAATTAAAGGATCATCTATATCACAGCGTTGACGATAAATTGTTTCTTCAAACCATGGTCCCTCAGGCTGTCCCTTGTCTCCAACGGATAGAACGTGTACACCTGCTGTATCAACAAAGCATTCTACGACAAACTCTTTTCCTGGCAAATACTGTTCTACGACTAAACCTACAGGTTTATTTTTATCATTAAAACGTGCCATGTCTTTATGCTGAACATTCCATACGGCTTTAATGAGATCAGGAAGTTCGGTGGAATTTTTAGCTAACATGACGCCTGCACTTGCCCATCCAGAGACGGGTTTAATAACGAGTGGACAGTCTAAGGCATGTACTTGTGATAGGTCTTCTGGATTATCTATATAAAAGAATCCTGGTGTTCTTAAGCCTGCTTTAGCAAAAGCTTGACGCATGAGATATTTATTTCTGGTTAATGCTGCTACTTCTGGTTCAATACTTGGAGTATTGATTTTTTTTGCAGCCAAAGCTGTCCATAGAATGGCTTCTTCGCGA
This sequence comes from Bartonella sp. AP1QHHD, assembly GCF_042196265.1. NCBI lineage: Bacteria > Pseudomonadati > Pseudomonadota > Alphaproteobacteria > Hyphomicrobiales > Bartonellaceae > Bartonella > Bartonella sp. AP1QHHD. Next base: position 82,583 of record NZ_JBHIPW010000054.1, on the reverse strand, counting down.
AGGGTCATAACCCCAGCAATATTGCGTTCTTTTGCTCCTGTTGCAAAAGTGTCTAGAGCTAGCTCTGGGTTATCAAAAACAGGAAGTTGCCAAGTTGAAGTGACTGCTGCGGGGTGTTGAGTGGGAGCGCTTTCAGCGGTATCATAGATCATTACTAATTCGATATTAGCTGCTTGTGCTGCTTCAAATATAAATGGTAATTTTGCATTGCGCTGGCAAACTAACGCGAGTTTTTTCATTTTGTTTCCTTATTAAATTTGGAGTTTTGAGAATGGCGTTTATGTTGCCATGTAGATACCTTTGATGCATCTATAAATAAGAGTGTTATCCCTATAACAACTACAATCATAGCAATTATTTTGATAATGTTGAGAGAAGGGCTCGAGTCGATTATCCATTCACATGCAACCACTGCAAAAGGGGATAATACGCCGATAGTGTTGGCGTATAATACGCCTCCTTCGGCTAAAACTTTTTAGTATAATACGTAAACTGGTGCCGAGCAAACAGTTCCTAAAATCAATATTTTAAATATATCTTCTAACTTAAGATATAAGAGTGGGGCAGGATCAAAAATAAATAATGGCATAAATGATGCTGCAGAAATTGTCGTGATCCAAGCCAGTGAGGTGAGCAAAGGTAGATTTTTAAGATAACGTTTAGACAATAAGCCATAAGCAGAGTAAGAAAGGGCTGCTGTTAAAGCAAGAGCTATTCCTATTAGGCTGTATCCACCTTCTCCACTGTTTATATTGAATACTACAGCTGCTACACTGACAATTATCACTCCACTAAGCTTCAGCCATGAGAATTTAAGGACATTTGTCAATGCACCTAATATATAAGTAATTCCTGGAATAGTAGCGAGCACCATGGTTAAATCACTGGCTTTGAGTGATTTTAATGCACCAAAGCTGCATACAAAATACAGCGAGAATCCTAACACTGATAGAATTAAAAAAGAAGGTATCATGGAAAGCAATGGTAGGGATCTGAAAGCAGCTTTCTCACGAAATACTGCAATCAGCCATAAGGTGGCAGCGGTGGCAAACAACCTAAGTCCAACCGCATGCATGACGGGTATATTGCTAACCAAATTCTTAGATAATAACCAACTTATGGAAAACAATGCTAGAATGGCAAAAGTAAATAATAGTAACCGTCCTTTTATAAAACTCAATGATTTAATCCTCTAATCACTCGCTGTGCATAAGATGATGTTGAAAAATTAAATCGTGACTGTGAAGTTTGCGGCTTTCCAAGATTATTTTGGATATAATCCTTAGCTCTTGCCAAATAAGCGTCATCATCTAATGCTTCAAGTGCTTCTATATCTGCTATCATCAATATTATTACTTTTTCAAGACGCTCCAAATCAAATTGAAGATAACCTTGATTTGTTTCAATCAATGCTTTGTTCCGCATCAATATTTCAAAAAGCAAGATCCCTGTAGCAGCATCGAATGTCATATGCTGATCAGAATCTTTTGGATAACGGAATATGCGTTCTAATAGGACAAATTCAGTTATTTCTTTCCAAAATTTTGGATGATTTTGTAGCATAATACGCACTGTAATTAAATCAACTTTAGTTTCTTCTAGAAGACCAGTGAACCAATTTAATTTTATATATAGATTTTTATCCAATGGCCGCGGTCCAGTATGATGTCCATAGTCATGATAATAGCCCCACAAACAGCGAGCATCGTAAATGTCTTCTTTAGATAAGTTTCGACTATGCAATTGACCGAACAGGAATTTACTATCACGGCCGAGTAAACGTTCAGCTTCCACAATTGTTTGCTTATTGTAAATATCAAAGAATTTACTGAAAAAAAACAAAGCAAATGCTTGCTTATCAATTTTTTGAGCAGTCGCTACAGATTCTGGGAATAGAACAATGCAATTGCCTTCTAAAAACCCCCTTGACGCTAGTCCCATTTTTATACATTGAAAAGGTGATAGATAATTATTTGTATATTTTGAGGCGTCAGCAAGATAGGCCGTTTCATGACGATATCCTGTAACTAATTCCAGCCGGAATCCTTCTGGATCAGGTCCATTTGTTGCACGCATTGGAGCCAAGAAAAACAAGGGAGCATCTGGTAATGGGGCTTTGAAAGCAGCCAAAGTGTTATCAAATTGAGGAGGGGTCGTTAAACCGCTGATCATCCACTGATGAAGATCATCAGAAATGGTCGCTAAAAGTTTTGGAGATAATCCGTCAAGAATATTAGCATGGTGGTTCAGCAGAGTGATCAATTCATTGATCATATTATTATCTGCTGAAGTTGGTTCTTTAATGCTCCCATCTCGTTCTTGGCGCATACGGAATTTGTCAACTAAGTTAACAATGGAAAGAAGCGCTTCAGATTTTTTCATGATTAGTTGACTTTAGTGAGTGGAGCAAAAAGGCCATTGGCACTTGTCCAAAATTTTCGACAATACTCAGCCTATAGCGATTTGCCGCAACCGATGTTGTGATACAAGCATCGGCTTTTTCAGCCTTACAAAGAAACGGCTGCATCAGCATTGCTGTTGGCAAATACTTTGTCATATTGATGAGCTACCAGAGATTGCGGGGCAGGATGAGTCGCTACGGTTTTAATTTCATCAATGTTATTGCGTTTAGCTAAAACCATAGAGTGAGTAGGCATGATAAAGCTGTCAAATAATTGCATATCACCTAAACGGGTAAATATGAGTGTATGCAAATCAGGGTAAGCAGCACAGCTTAAGAGATATCCATCCTTTTTCTGAGCAAATTCATTAAATGCTTCTTCAAGAGTTGCGTATAAGATAATACGGGATCTCGAGTCAGTGAACAAAACACTTCTATTGTGATTGTCAAGCCACCACTGTGCTGCTGCTGCACAGTTAGTATCTGCAGGGCCAAGTGTATAGATAAAAGTATTATTTTCAGATTGCATGATCTCTATTCTTTATAATTATATGCCTAAATTTAAACTATTGTAATATGTAGAGTATATCAAGCACAATGCGTTAAGTAATTTAGTGCTTTATAAAATAATGTATATATGAAAGAAAATTTACAATTATAATTTTGTCTGTTCATTATTCTATCATGCCGTAAAACATTGTCTTTTAGGGGAGTAATTGAGCAGAAAAATTCTATGCAGGGTATTTATTGGATATGTTAGAGAATTATTGGAATGGTTAAGCGAAGGTGAATGACACGTAAACCGTACTGCTCTATCATTTTTTGGATGAGCAGCGTTTTTGAATCTGTTCATATTGATAATACTATTATAGGTGAATAATAAGCAAATTGGTAAGGCGTGAACATCTTTGCCATAAAACTCAATATATTTAACTTCTTAATTAAGATAATACTTTTAAAAATTGTTTTACTATTATGATTGTATTAAATATATAAAAGGCAATCATCATTGTCTTGTTTGTAAAAGAAACATGAAATATAACTCTTAAGTTAGATTGAGATTGGCAAGATTTTTTTCTTCTTTGGAATCGTTAAGAAGGTCAGATTAAACCTTATTGAAGCTACAGAACCTAAAGAAACAGTCGCTTTCTTGAAAAAATCAGAGGTAAACAAATATGCGTGAGATTTTGGATCATTTTGATATGCCATTGAATAAAAAGAGTTCTGTTCAAAAGATTCAAAATCTTTCATTCCAATCACACCCAAAACGGTTTTATAAGCAAGTGAAGATCGCTTGTGAGGAGGGCGGCTTTACGATTTTGTTGGATGAACGTCCTGTAAAAACGCCCGCAAGGCGTCATTTTCATGTGCCAACAGAAGTGTTTGCTGAATACGTTGCTCAGGAATTTGAGAACCAAAAGCACGTTGTTGATCCTGCAAAAATGCCGATGACGCGTTTGGTTAATACTGTTATTGATGGTATCGCTGATGATATGCAGGCGGTTTTTGAAGATTTATTGCGTTTCGTTGCATGTGATATGATCTTTTATCGTGCACAGACACCTAAAGAGTTGGTGCAAAAACAATCTGAACAATGGGATCCTTTATTAGATTGGGCAGAAAAAAAACTGGGTGCGCGGTTTTATTTGACAGAAGGGCTGATGCATGTGGAACAATCACCAGAAGCACTTCAAGCTGTGAGTCATTATTTACGTAGAGTTGAGTCTGCTTATATGCTTGCGGCACTTCATATGATGACAACATTAACGGGATCTGCTCTCATTGCTCTTGCTGTTGCTGCGGGAAACATTGATGCTGATCATGCTTGGTCTATTGCCCATTTAGATGAAGATTGGATGATGGAGCAATGGGGAACGGATAAAGACACAATAGCACGCCGTGCTCATAAAAAAGTTGAATTTAATGCTGCTGCTACAATTGTTACAACTTGTTTATAGGGGAAAATCTTTTATTTACGTGCATTCTTTTCGCTCAGAGTATTTTTGTGACTTTTTGAGGATTGGTTTTTACTTTATCAAGTCCAGGAAATAGTTCATTGGTTATGGTTAAGAGCGCTTCGTCATTGCCACGGATAAAATACCATTGGTTATCGTGAAGTAGGGCAATAATTTCAGTTTGAATAGAGCATTTTTTTCCAGCATTTGTTGTGGTTACAAGCTCCACGGGTATAACAAAATAAGGGGTACCATTATCAAGGGTACCTTCACGTTTTTGTTTTTGATCAATGTTGATTGTTTCAATCTTGTAACTTTCTGCCAACCGTTCTATTTGGCTTTTCATGATTTGTAGAAATTGTGATTGATTAAGATTTTTTTTGGCGGTTAAGCGGTTGATGACTTGGGGAGGAATAGCATTTAAGATGGCATTTGCATCGGCATTTTTAAGTGCTTTACTATAAGCAGATGTTGCTTTCTCAAGAGTTGTAAGTTTTTGGTTGGTTATTGTATGTGCTTTAGTTGTTGATGTGATAAAGACAATGCATAAAAGAACGGGAACGAGAAAACAAATTCGCGGCATTAGAAACCTTTGTTAATTCATTTAAAGAGATTCAACACATTATAAAGGAAAAGCGGACGAGCAAAAAGCCTCTTGCGCTTTTGCATGAGAAGAATATCCACAAAAATGGAGGCTTTTGCCTCCATTTTTAAAATCAAAAGAATGCGTATTGATTGTTTAAACAGAATAGTACATATCAAATTCAACAGGATGGGGTGTTGTTTCGTAACGCAAGACTTCTTGCATCTTTACTTGAATGAAGGAATTAATCTGATCATCATCAAAAACGTCGCCAGCTTTAAGAAAGCCACGATCTTTGTCAAGTGCTTCAAGCGCTTCACGCAGGCTTCCTGAAACAGTAGGGATTTCTTTAAGTTCCTTTAAGGGAAGATCATAAAGATCTTTATCCATAGCATGTCCGGGATGAATTTTGTTTTTGATACCGTCAAGACCAGCCATTAAAAGGGCTGCAAATGCCAAATAGGGATTTGCTGTTGGGTCTGGAAAACGAACTTCTACGCGTTTTGAATTTGGTGAGGAGCTCATAGGAATACGGCAAGATGCAGAACGATTACGTGCTGAATAGGCAAGAAGAACAGGAGCTTCATAACCAGGAACCAAACGTTTATAGGAGTTTGTGGATGGGTTGGTAAAAGCATTTATTGCTTTTGCGTGCTTAATAACACCACCGATAAAAAACAGACAGGTTTCTGATAGTCCGGCATATTCATTTCCTGCAAAAATGGGTTTACCATCTTTCCAAATGGAAATGTGGACATGCATTCCAGAGCCGTTATCACCAAAAACTGGTTTTGGCATGAAGGTTGCTGTTTTCCCATAGCTGTTTGCTATTTGATGTACAACATATTTAAAAATTTGCATCTTGTCAGCCTCGCGAACAAGTGTATCAAAACGAATACCCAATTCATGTTGGCCTGCTGCTACTTCGTGATGGTGTTTTTCGACCTGTACGCCCATATCCTTGAGTGCTGTGAGCATTTCAGAACGCATATCTTGGCAGGAATCAATCGGCGGAACAGGAAAGTAGCCTCCCTTTATTCGTGGGCGATGCCCTAGATTTCCTGTTTCATATTCCGTATCATCATTAGAGGGAAGTTCACTTGAATCGAGTTTAAACCCTGTGTTGTAAGGGTCCGTTTTATAGCGCACATCATCAAAGATAAAAAACTCTGCTTCTGGACCCACATTGATTGTATCTCCAATGTTTAAAGATTTCATATAAACCTCAGCCCTTTTGGCGATAGAACGAGGATCTCTACGATAAAACTCACCAGAGACAGGATCAAGTACATCACAAAATATGACCAAAGTAGATTGAGCAAAAAAAGGATCAATATGTGCTGTTGCTGGATCTGGCATTAAAACCATGTCAGATTCATTAATTGTTTTCCAACCAGCAATTGAAGAACCATCAAACATGACACCATCACTAAAAGTATCCTCGCTGATCTCTGCGATATCCATTGTAATGTGATGCAATTTTCCTCGTGGATCAGTAAAACGTAAATCAACAAAACGGATTTCGTTGTCTGTAATCTGTTTGATAATATCTGATGCGGTTGTCATATTCAATTTCCTTAATATGGCGTTGAGGTGGATAAAAAAGTGAATTTTCTCGTTATTTATTAAAGGGCATCGATACCGGTTTCGTCCGTGTCTATACGAATTGCATCATCAATGGAAAAGACAAATATCTTTCCATCCCCTATATGTTTGGTTTGAGCTGCTTTACGTATTGCATCAACAGTTTGTTCCAGTTTTTCATCGGACACAACAATTTCAATCTTTACTTTAGGTAGAAAGTCAACAACATATTTCGTACCACGATAAAGTTCTGTATGTTCCCTTTGACGACCAAAACCTTTCGCTTCTGTTACTGTAATACCATGTAACCCAATTTTTTGAAGCGCTTCTTTCACTTCATCAAGTTTGAAAGGTTTTATAATGGCTTCAATTTTTTTCATGCTGAAATTATCTCCAACGTTATTTTGTCTTTTTAGACTGCATCACATTATATTGACAACTGTAAGATGTCCAACAGATACTTTGTGCACAAAAAGTCGAAAATAATGATACTCTAAGCTCTTTTAGGAGAGTTTCTTTTGTAGAATACAGCCAAATACTGTTTTTTGGGAAAAAAACTTACAATTCTTATACAAGAATTCAAATAATATAATAAAAGAGTTTTGTTTCTTTTTTGTTAGATAATATCTTGACTTATAAGGATAATTAGACTCTCTCCACATTAAATGAGAAACTCTAATAGCGTAAGATTTTCTCATTTTAGATCTTTTTATCGTCAATCAATCAAAACGATACTTTTATATATCATAAATAGTTATGAGTGTGTGGATAACAACATTTGAAAAAAGAAATAAAATGCTTTTTATGAAAGCTTTCGATAACTAAAGGCTTTACAATATTAGGGAGTAGGGAAGACAAATATTGGAAAAGAGTGTGATGCTGCCGATTCATAAATGTAAAGATGGTGGTATACAATAATGAGTTTATCATTATAGCATTCATAGGAGCCGTCGTGAAATAGGCTTGAGAGCATTGAGAAATGTTTCTTTAAAACAGATGTGGGAATTGGCAACGCAAATATATTCCGTTTGGGGCGTTTTGTCCCTTCGTGAGGAATGTGATCTTTATTAAGGAACGCGATAAATAAAAGCGTGAAGCAATGGCAATCTTCATTATAAGATATTGCTGTGGATGTCTTTGAAAATCATAAAGATAAATTAAAAGGAAATGGAAAGATAGGAACTTATTTATACCCTTAAAACTTCGTATTCTTCCCAGTTTAGGCTGTCTGGTCGTTTCAGGTATAAACAAAACAGAGAATAAATACGCAATTATGCGCCCATTCTTATTTGATAATACGACAACTGAAACAGCTTATAAAGCGCTAAATTGTTTTTAGTCTTTGCTTCAAACATGTTGCACCACTGGAATTAGGTGTTGGTTTACAGGTAATAATAAAAGTACAGGCTTTGTTAGTATGCTGTATTTTACAATGGAAAGCGTTTCTAAGAATTGGAATTATAGAGAGATGGGCGCAGTAAAACATCTTTTAGAAATTTTCCCGTATAGGAAGCGGGAACCTTAATGATGTCTTCAGGGCGTCCAATTGCAACAATTTCACCACCGCGATCTCCACCTTCTGGCCCTAAATCAATAATCCAGTCGGCTGTCTTTATAACATCAAGGTTATGTTCAATGACTATAACTGTGTTGCCTTGCTCGACTAGTTCGTGAAGCACTTCAAGAAGTTTGGAAATATCATGAAAATGTAAACCTGTTGTCGGTTCATCCAAAATATAGAGTGTACGTCCCGTTGTTTTACGAGAAAGTTCTTTCGCAAGTTTTACACGTTGTGCTTCCCCACCAGAAAGTGTGGTTGCTTGCTGTCCTACTTTTATGTAACCCAATCCTACTTTAATGAGAGTTTCCATTTTATTATGAATAGCGGGAATAGCTTGGAAAAATTCCTCTGCCTTTTCAATTGTCATATCCAAAATATCGGCTATAGACTGTCCTTTGAATTTTATTTCTAGTGTTTCTCGGTTATAGCGTTTTCCTTTACAGACATCGCAAGTAACATAGACATCAGGTAAAAAGTGCATTTCAATTTTGATGACTCCATCACCTTGACATGCTTCGCAACGTCCTCCTTTAACATTAAATGAAAAACGCCCAGCTTTGTAACCGCGGGCTTTTGATTCTGGAAGATCGGCAAACCACTCACGAATCGGTGTAAAAGCGCCTGTATAGGTTGCGGGATTAGAGCGTGGGGTGCGTCCAATAGGGGACTGGTTGATATCGATGACTTTATCAAGAAATTCTAATCCTTCAATTTTGTCATAGCTGGCAGGAGTATGATGAGAGCCCATGATATGATGTGATGCTGCTTTGAAAAGCGTTTCAATAAGAAATGTTGATTTTCCTCCTCCAGAAACACCAGTTATGCATGTGAAGGTTCCAAGAGGAATATTCGCATTGATATTTTTGAGGTTATTGCCTTTGGCGCCGATGATTTTAAGTGTTTTCGTTTTTGATATTTTGCGTCGCTCTGTCGGCATTTTAACAGCCATTTTTCCTGAAAGGTATTGGCCTGTGAGAGAGGCTGAATTTTCTATAATTTCCTGCGGTGTCCCTTGCGCTATGATTTCTCCACCATGAACGCCCGCGGCAGGCCCCATATCGACAACATAGTCTGCTGTGAGAATAGCATCTTCATCATGTTCAACAACAATAACTGTATTGCCAAGATTGCGCAAATGGCGCAGCATTTCCAAAAGGCGTTCGTTATCGCGTTGGTGTAAACCGATAGATGGTTCATCTAAAATATAAAGAACGCCTGTAAGACCAGAACCAATTTGAGATGCCAACCGAATGCGTTGGCTTTCTCCACCTGAAAGCGTTCCTGAATTTCGAGACAAGGTAAGATATTCCAATCCTACATGATTTAAAAAAGCCAAACGTTCACGAATTTCTTTTAAAATACGTACGGCGATATTACGTTGTTTTTCTGTGAGATATTGATGAACATTGGCAAACCAATCATCTGCTTTTAGAATAGAAAGATCTGATATTTGCCCAATATGCATTCCGTTGATTTTTACAGCAAGTGCCTCTGGTTTTAAACGATAACCGTGACAAGCTGGGCAGGGCGAAGAAGACATATAACGTTCGATTTCTTCTCGAGACCAAGCAGAATCGGTTTCTTTCCAGCGTCTCTCCATATTAGGGATGATTCCTTCAAAAGGTTGGGTCGTTTTATGCGAACCAGAATTATTTTTATAGATAAAAGAAATTTCATCTCTTTTTGTACCGTAGAGAATAGCCTGTTGTGCTTCATTAGAGAGTTCACACCATTGATCTGTGAGTTTGAAACCGTAAGCTTTTCCTAATGCTTCTAGGGTTTGGCTATAATAAAGTGAATCCGATTTAGCCCAAGGAGCAATGGCGCCATTTTTGAGGGTAAGATTTTTATTGGGCACAATTTTCAGTGGATCCATTGCTTTTTTGATGCCCAGTCCATCGCAGAGAGGACAGGCGCCAAAAGGATTATTGAACGAAAAAAGGCGTGGTTCAATTTCAGGAATAGAAAAACCCGATACAGGGCAGGAAAACTTTTCTGAAAAAATGAGCCGTTTGTGTGTATTATTTTTCGACTTATGAGCAGATTCCTTTATCGTTTCTTTTTGTGCTAAGGGTTGGTCTGCCATTTCAGCAATGGCAAGCCCATTTGCTAGCTGTAAACAGGTTTCTATACTATCAGCCAAGCGAGAGGTGATATCCTTCTGTACAACAATGCGGTCTACCACGACATCGATGTCGTGTTTATATTTTTTATCAAGAGGTGGAATATCAGCGATTTCATAGAATTTTCCATCAACTTTAGCGCGTTGAAATCCTCTTTTTAAAAGTTCTGTTAGCTCTTTTTTATATTCTCCCTTTCGTCCTCGCACCAAAGGGGCCATAATAAAAATTCGCGTTCCTTCTGGTAAGGACATAATTTGATCCACCATTTGGCTTACTGTCTGGCTTTCAATAGGAAGTCCTGTCACAGGAGAATGAGGAATACCAATACGTGCAAAGAGAAGACGCATGTAATCGTGGATTTCAGTAACGGTACCTACCGTTGAACGAGGATTGCGACTGGTTGTTTTTTGTTCAATGGAGATAGCTGGAGAGAGACCGTCTATGCGGTCGACATCGGGTTTTTGCATGACTTCCAAAAATTGGCGTGCATAGGCTGAAAGGCTTTCGACATAGCGACGTTGTCCTTCAGCGTAAATTGTATCAAACGCTAAGGATGATTTCCCTGATCCAGAAAGTCCTGTTATAACAATGAGTTTATCACGAGGAAGATCGAGATCAATATTTTTAAGGTTATGCTCACGTGCACCGCGAATGGAGATATATTTTTGATGAGTCATACTTTATCCTTGGCATATGTGGCAAAAATTGAGCACCTAAAATGGAATAAAACTGTTTTTTTAGAATTATAATGTGTTTAACTGCTTTAATGCAAAAGGAAGGTATAAGTTTTGTGAAAAAAATACAAATGAGCAGCTTTTTATTCTCTCGTGGTGGAATAAACTATGCGTTTTTATCATCTTTTGTTATAATTACACTGAATACAATATTGGTAAAGGATAGCAATACCCATATTGATGGTCAATTGCGACATGTAAATTGAAGCTCAAGATGGTTATAACTGTTATAGAACAGAGTATTTTACAAATTAAAATTTTGGAGTTTATGCGATGGCTGGTAGCCTTAATAAAGTTATTTTGATTGGTAATCTTGGTGCGGATCCTGAAATCCGCCGTTTGAATTCTGGTGATCAAGTGGCAAATTTGCGTATTGCTACTTCAGAAAGTTGGCGCGATCGGAATACAAATGAGCGAAAAGAACGCACTGAGTGGCATAATATTGTTATTTTTAATGAAAACCTTGTCAAAGTTGCAGAGCAATATTTAAAAAAAGGCAGCAAAATTTATATTGAGGGGCAGTTACAGACAAGAAAATGGCAAGATCAAAATGGAAATGATCGTTATACAACAGAGATTGTTTTGCAAAAGTACCGTGGCGAATTACAAATGCTTGATGGTCGGGGAGCTGCGAGCGGGGAGCAAGGAGCAAGTCAAGGGGGGAGTTATAGTGGTGGCTTTGCCGATAGTCACTCAAATCAGAGAAATGCTTTTGGTCAAAATAATAATCAATTGGGAGAAAGTTTTTCACACAAATTAGATGATGACGTCCCTTTTTAAGAGTCTTTAAATTGCAGTATTATGATCATTTTATGGTTTGCTTGTTTCAGATTTTTGAAGTTTATCGAAGTGAAAATTGTTAATTATTATTGGTAATTTAAAATATAAATTAATAACATCTTGAAAAATATTGTTAAATTTCTTTTTTGTCATGGGAGAGAAATTAGCATTTTTGTGTATTTTTCGCTATAAATAAAGTGAAATGATTCTTTTTTGAAAGTTTTGAAATTGTGACCGATCTTACTCCACACCCAGAACGTGATGTGCTAACCGGTATTGAACCAATCAGTATTATTGATGAAATGCAACGCTCCTATCTCGATTATGCGATGAGCGTGATTGTTTCACGTGCACTCCCTGATGTTCGTGATGGTCTTAAGCCTGTTCATCGACGTATCCTTTATGCTATGAATGAGATGGGGCTTTCTTTTAATAAGTCATATCGTAAATCTGCTGGTGTTGTTGGTGAGGTTATGGGGAAATTCCATCCCCATGGTGATGCTTCAATTTATGATGCTTTAGTGCGTATGGCGCAGGACTTTTCTTTAAGAAATCCATTGATTGATGGTCAGGGAAATTTTGGTTCCGTTGATGGTGATCCACCCGCGGCTATGCGCTATACTGAGTGTCGTTTAGAAAAAGTTTCAGAAGAACTTTTAGCTGATATTGATAAAGATACTGTTGATTTTCAGGATAATTACGATGGGCGTGAGCGTGAACCGGTTGTCTTGCCAGCGCGTTTTCCCAATCTTTTGGTTAATGGGTCAGGGGGGATTGCTGTGGGAATGGCAACCAATATTCCTCCCCATAATCTTGGTGAAGTCGTTGATGGTTGTATCGCTTTGATTGATAATCCCGATATCACACTCGATAAAATAATTGAAATTATTCCTGGTCCGGATTTTCCTACAGGGGGTATTATCCTTGGCCACTCTGGTGTTCGTGCAGCTTATGAAACAGGGCGTGGCTCAATCATTATGCGTGCTAAAGTTGAGATCGAAGAAATTCGCAGTGGTCGACAAGCAATTATTGTGAGTGAGATCCCTTATCAAGTTAATAAGGCAACAATGATTGAGAAAATGGCTGAATTGGTGCGCGATAAACGCATTGAGGGAATCTCTGATTTGCGCGACGAATCTGATCGTGATGGATATCGCGTTGTTATTGAGCTGAAGAAAGATGTTGTTGCGGAAGTTGTTTTAAACCAATTATATCGGTATACGCCGCTACAAACTTCCTTTGGTTGTAATATGGTTGCTTTGAATGGGGGAAAACCCGAACAGATGACGTTGCTTGATATGCTTCGTGCATTTGTTTCTTTTCGGGAAGAAGTTGTCAGTCGGCGAACAAAATATCTTTTGCGTAAAGCGCGTGAGCGAGCACATGTTTTGGTTGGTCTTGCCCTTGCTGTTGCCAATATTGATGAAATTATAGCGCTTATTCGCAAAGCTCCTGATCCGCAGACAGCACGTGCACAGTTAATGGAGCGACGCTGGCCAGCAATGGATGTCGCGCCTTTGATTAAACTTATTGATGATCCTCGTCATATTATTCATGAGGATGGTACTTATAATCTCTCTGAAGAACAGGCGCGTGCTATTTTAGAATTGCGTTTGCAACGATTGACAGCCCTTGGGCGTGATGAAATCGCTGATGAATTGAATAAAATTGGTGTGGATATTGCTGACTATCTTGAGATCTTGGCATCACGTGTACGCATTATGTGTATTGTTAAGGATGAGTTGAGTGCTCTTCGTGAGGAATTTGCAACGCCGCGACGTACCGTATTTGGTTTTGGTAGCGCTGAGATGGAGAGTGAAGATCTGATCGCATCAGAGGATATGGTGGTAACGGTAAGCCATAGTGGCTATATTAAGCGTGTGCCTCTTAATACCTATCGTGCACAGCGACGTGGTGGTAAGGGGCGTTCTGGTATGTCCACGAAGGATGAGGATTTTGTAACGCGGTTGTTTGTTGCCAATACGCATACTCCGGTTCTTTTCTTTTCATCACGTGGGATTGTTTATAAGGAAAAAGTTTGGCGACTGCCGCTGGGGACACCCCAATCGCGTGGGCGGGCTTTGATCAATATGCTTCCCTTACAACAAGGTGAGCGTATTACAACGATTATGCCTTTGCCTGAAAATGAAGCGAGCTGGAGTGCATTAGATATTATGTTCGCGACAACACGTGGAACTGTGCGTCGTAATAAATTATCAGATTTCGTTCAGGTTAATCGTAATGGTAAAATTGCGATGAAACTTGATGAAGAAGATGAAATTCTTTCTGTTGAAACCTGTACAGAACATGATGATGTTGTTCTAACAACAGCCAATGGACAATGTATCCGTTTTCCAGTTGTTGATGTTCGGGTCTTTGCTGGGCGTAATTCTGTGGGAGTTCGTGGTATCAATTTAGCTAAAGGCGATAAAGTCATTTCGATGACAATTTTAGAGCATGTCGAGGCGACGTCCATTGAGCGTTCTGCTTATATTAAACGTGTAATGAATGAACGGCGTGCTTCTGGTACAGATGCTGATATTGAAGATATTATAACTCTTGATGAGGAAGATGGGGGTGCTGAAACAGAGTTAACAGATGAACGTTATGCAGAACTTCATGCACGTGAACAAATGCTTTTGACGGTGAGTGAGTTTGGTTATGGTAAACGCTCTTCTTCCTATGAGTTCCGGATTTCGGGACGTGGCGGAAAAGGGATTCGCGCAACAGATCCATCTAAAACAGCTGAAATTGGTAAATTAGTAGCGGCTTTTCCGGTGAAGGCGCAAGATCAAATTATGTTGGTATCAGATGGGGGGCAGCTTATTCGTGTCCCTGTTGAGGGAATTCGTACTGCTGGGCGCTCAACTAAGGGCGTTACGATTTTTAATACAGCTGAAGGTGAAAGAGTCGTATCGGTTGAACGTATTTCTGAACCTGAAGATGATACGAGTTCATTAGATGATGAAAGTGTGAAGCATTCTGATACGATTGATATGAGCGAAGAAAAATAATTTTGAAGAGGAAGGAGTAAAGTCATGAAAATTGCTCTTTACGCGGGTTCTTTTGATCCTCTTACAAATGGTCATCTTGATGTTTTGAAAGGGTGTTTTGTGTTAGCTGATAAGGTGGTCGTCGCTATAGGGATACAGGCTGACAAAAAAACACTCTTTAGCTTCGAAGAGCGTGTTGATTTCATTACGCAGGTCGGGAAGGACTTATTTGGTGCAGATTCTAATCGATTGCAGGTTCTTTCATTTAGTAACCTTCTCATTGAAAAGGCGCGTGAAGTTGGTGCTTCATTTCTCGTTCGTGGATTGCGTGATGGTACTGATCTTGATTATGAAATGCAAATGGCAGGGATGAATGGCATTCTAGCTCCTGAATTGCAAACTGTTTTTTTGCCGGCAAGTGTTTCTGGGCGTGCGATAACTTCTACATTGGTACGCCAAATTGCCTCTATGGGAGGTGATGTGACACCATTTGTACCGCCCAATGTTGCACACGCTTTAAGCTTGAAATACCAATCTTTTAAGGGAGAATAAGTGTGTCTCGTAGAATTTTTGCTGTTTTGATATGTGTATTTTGTTTTTTTTCATTGTCCCCTGTCGCTGGTAATCCTAGCCCAGCAAGTGATGCAAGCCTTCTTGTTTTATCTCTCAACAATGGTGATGTTGTTATTCGTCTGCGTCCTGATTTGGCGCCAAAACATGTTGCGCAAATCAAAAGATTAACAGAGGAAGGGGCCTATAATAATGTTGTTTTTCATCGTGTAATTCCTGGCTTTATGGCACAAACTGGTGATGTAGAATTTGGAAAAAAGGGCAGTAGAGATTTTGATCTGAAACGCGTTGGTATGGGTGGCTCAAATTATCCTAATATACCGGCAGAGTTTTCAAAACAGCCGTTTAAGCGTGGTACAGTTGGGATGGCACGATCACAAGATCCGGATTCCGCGAATTCTCAATTCTTCATTTGTTTTGATGATACTGCTTTTTTAAACGGTCAGTATACGGTTGTTGGAGAGGTTATAAAGGGGATGGATGTTGTTGATAAAATAAAAAAAGGTACGACAAGTAATAATGGATCTGTAAAAAATCCTGATGTTATTAATGCTGCTACTTTACAAGTTGAGAAATGAATCAAGGGAGCTTTCCATATGGCTGAGAATAAAAATCCAGAGAATACTTTAATTCTTGAAACAACAAAGGGCAGAGTTGTTATTGAGCTTTTTGCTGATTTAGCACCTTGTCATGTTGCACGTATTAAAGAACTGGTACGTGAAGGTGCTTATGATAATGTTATTTTCCATCGCGTTATTGATGGTTTTATGGCGCAAACAGGGGATGTGCAATTTGGAAAGAAGGATAGTGATAAATTCGATTTATCACGTGCTGGTATGGGGGGGGCAGAAAAAACAAATTTAACAGCAGAGTTTTCAAATCTTTCTCATAAGCGTGGTACAGTTTCTATGGCACGTAGTCAGAATCCAAATTCTGCTAATTCTCAGTTTTTTATTTGTTTTGCAGATGCTCCGTGGCTTGATCGTCAATATTCCATATGGGGACAGGTTGTTGAAGGTATGGAAAATGTTGACAAAATTAAACGTGGTGAACCTGTTGCAGATCCAGATTCAATTACCAAAGCCGTTATTGCTGCGGATGCAAAATAGTATAAATTATACTGACTTCAATTGTAAGTTTCTAAGAAAAAATACTCTTTTCTGATCAATAAAGGCACAC
Source organism: Bartonella sp. AP1QHHD (assembly GCF_042196265.1). Lineage (NCBI taxonomy): Bacteria > Pseudomonadati > Pseudomonadota > Alphaproteobacteria > Hyphomicrobiales > Bartonellaceae > Bartonella > Bartonella sp. AP1QHHD. Next base: position 66,120 of record NZ_JBHIPW010000054.1, on the reverse strand, counting down.
AAAACTATTTTGTAGTATCACGCTTACCTTTTATAATTTCGAGCTAAGAATTGTCCATATATTTACTTCAATCGGATCTTCCTGAAGAGTATAATGTAAAGGATTTGTACAAACACCTGTCAGAATAAGAAAACGCAAAGTCTGTTATGTTATGGTTTTTGTTTGGAAAAGTGTTTTATAAAAAATTCAGCATTTCTCTTCAATTCATTGTTGGTCTATTAATGGTTTTATGATGTTACTTTCCTGGGAGAGCGTGTGCTTTTGTTGCTGCTTGTAAATCAACATCCAATCCTAATGCAGCAGCACACATATTAATACGGATAAGAGCCTTACTAGCTGCTCCAGTTTTGCCTAGCAAGGTGGAAAATCAGCGTTTATGTATATTGGTGTAATCTTTAAAATAAGAATTAATCTTAGAAGAATATAATAAAGGCGCAGAAGTGAAACAAATGGCTAGTCTTGCCATCTCCTTTTTAATTCAACTTTACTTTTTTTTAAGTATCTAATGCAATATCTTTTAAATAATGAAGATTATGCATGGACTTACGCTTTTATTTTTCTCGTTTTTTAATAGAGGAACGCTCCAAATAGAATATACTTAATGTTGCACATTTACGTGTTTTTTAAGAAGCATTTCTCAGTACATATCAACATTCACTTCCATAATGACGTTCGTGGCGTGTATAGTTTTAAAGCTATAAATCTATTATGCACCACCATCTTTAAAGCTTGTGAAGGAGCAAGAGGGGGCCATCATACGCTTTTTCAGCCTCTAATGTTACGATAGAGCTTTTGATATTTGAGAATCTTTACAAAAAGCATTTTTAGTTTTTTTAAGTGTTTTTACACGTTAATTCCTTTTGTGAATTATCTCAAGTGCCAAGAGCTATCTCAATATTGTAAGGGGATAAATGATTATGCTCATTTGCGCTTTTATTAAGCGTGGGGATCGCCGTGCTCAGCAGATGAAAAATTTTTATCTGTAAAAGTAAACAATATTGTAGGCTGTACAATGCGTTCAGAATTTTCTTCTATGCGTACAAAGTTATTGCTTATGGAAGTATGTGAAGATGAGATTATTGTGATAATAATTTTGTAGTTCTATCAAGGCTTTAGTGCGTTAAGCGTAGGTATTTTGAGGTATGATATTATAAGGATTTTACTATTTTTCTGGAGCTAGATTATTACTTTTATTATGGTGATTTCTTAACAAGAAATGTTCTTTTATCTCGTTTAATTTTTTATGCTGGTTACAATATTGAGCGAATCAAAAATTAATTCATAAAGCTTATGACAATGCTCGTAAGGGGATATCTTTTTTCTTTCTATAGAGATATGCAGTGATGGAATCAAAAAGACGAGAGTTATGATAAAGACATTTCATTATAGAAAAATTGCTCAAGATGGGTATGCACGTCGAGGCGAAATTATAACGGGGCGAGGATGTGTTCGTACACCCGCATTTATGCCTGTTGGAACGGCAGGAACCGTTAAGGCTATGTATATGGATCAGATACGTGATCTTGGTGCAGATATCATTTTAGGGAATACTTATCATTTAATGTTACGTCCAGGAGCTGAACGTGTTGCGCGTTTGGGAGGATTACATGAATTTTCACGCTGGAGCGGACCTATTTTAACCGATTCTGGTGGCTTTCAGGTTATGTCATTGGCGGGAATCCGTAAAATTACTGAACAAGGTGTGATTTTTCGCTCTTACATTAATGGAGCTTACTATGAAATGAGTCCAGAGCGTTCTATCGAAATTCAAGAACTTCTTGGTGCGGATATCCAGATGCAGTTGGATCAATGTATTGCGTTACCTGCAACTGAAAAAGAAATGGAAAAAGCTATGGAACTTTCATTGCGGTGGGCGCAGCGTTGTAAAACAGCTTTTGGAGATCAGCCCAATAAAGCATTGTTTGGTATTGTTCAAGGTGGTGATAATATGAAACTACGTGAACGTTCTGCTCAAGCATTAAAAGAAATGGATTTAAAAGGTTACGCTATTGGAGGGCTTGCTGTTGGTGAGCCGCAGAGTGTTATGACAGCAGTATTGGATACTACTTGTCCGATTTTACCAGAGGATAAACCACGCTATCTTATGGGGGTAGGGACACCTGATGATATTTTACAAAGTGTTGCTCGTGGTGTTGATATGTTTGATTGTGTTATGCCGACGCGTGCAGGACGTCATGGTTTAGCTTTTACCCGCTTTGGTAGAATTAATTTGCGTAATGCGCGTTATGCAGAAGATCCACATCCTCTTGATCCGCAGTCACTTTGTCCAGCAGCACATGATTATAGTTGTGCTTATTTGCATCATTTGATCAAATCTGGTGAATCTCTTGGGGGGATGTTGTTGACTTGGAATAATCTTTTTTATTATCAACAACTGATGCAGGGAATTCGTGATGCCATTGAAGAAGGCTGTTATGCTGATTTTTGCGCTGAAACGCGCGCTCTATGGGCACAAGGACGCTAAAATATTAATCGTAATATAGCGTTTCATTTTTTTATTGAATTTATTCTTGCATTTACAAATTTAGCTAAAAATATGAAATTAGAAACACCTTCCAAAATTATAAATTCCACTATCCTAAGATATAGAAGTGCAGTTTTATAGGGCATATATTCTTTTTCTAATTACTATATAAAACAGAAACTGTTACTCCGGTACGCGCTACCTGATCCGGAGAAAAACAGTTTATTTCTGTTTCTGATGACTGTTTAAAGCAACAATGTTAATGAGGCGTTAGCGAACTCTTAAAGAAGTATGAAAATTGTATTTTTATGAGATAATTTGTGTTTTTTATTACTAAAGGTAAAGAATAGGTTATATACAATCGAATAGATAAATTTTTAGAAAATTAAAAGAAAACTAAAATAAGATTACAACATTTTAAATATTATAATTATATATTTTATGTCATAAAAAATTAAATATTAATCACGATAATTAGCACATTTATAAAATATCGATGAATATATTGAGATAAAAATTATTATATTTGTTTTATGCTCTGTTTATAGAATTTATCTGAAAATAAGTACAATATATTTACGTGAATATTTTAATTTAAAGATAATGAGTTAGATATCTGATGCGATTCCTCTGTTAGAGGAGGGAGGGGTAAAGATGCCTAAAAGAGGATATTTAATAAATCTAGAAACCAAGTACTATTATCATGAGAATTTTTAAAAGACTCTATAATAATTTATAAGAATGGCGTAAAGTTGAAATTATAGCTTATCGATTTGGAGGATCTGCATTCAGGTAGCAAAAACAAAGAAACAATAAGTTTTGGAGAAGTTTAATCCTTATATCAAGATAATAATGAGATGTGGTTCACTTGTTTGAAGTGCATTATTCGACAAATTTTAGAATTATTTATAGGGTATAGTATATAGTTGCAAAAAAAGGTTTCACTGTAAAATTGGAACTGCTGAAAATAGGAGACAAAGTTTATTATTTGGCAGATCTGATAGAAATAGGTGAATACGTCTATGATCTTGAGGTTTTCAAAGATTTTCCATTAAAGAATCTTACTTAAAACTCCATAAAATGCTTTATATATCAAAATATTTCTAAAACTTTATTGGGGACTATTGGGCATGCGTATAACAATGTTTTGAATTTTTGTTTGTGTGTATTACAGATATTTACAGTTAAAACTCCTATTCAGAAGTGATGATATGAGGGATTCTTATCAACAAAAGGTTCTTGTATTGGGAATTGATTCGAGAATACGACGTTTAATAATTTTAGCTCTTGCCGTGGGCAGTTTTGCTATTGGTACTGCAGAGTTTGTTGCAATGGGGCTACTGCCAGAGATGGCACGAAGTTCCTATGTTGATATTCCTACCGCTGGTCAATATATTTCTGCTTATGCATTAGGAGTTGTGATTGGAGCACCTCTTTTAGCTGTGGCAACAGCTCAGGTATCACGCAAAACTGTTTTGATAGGATTGATGCTTTTTTATGCTTTAGCAAATATTGCTAGTGCCTTTGTTTCTGATTTTAGCATATTAGTAGTATTACGCTTTCTCAGTGGACTTCCCCATGGAATCTATTTTGGACTTGCGGCTATGGTTGCCTCTTCAATGGTAGAAATGAAAGAACGTTCTAAAGCTGTTGGATATGTTATGCTTGGCTTAACAATTGCAACCGTTTTGGGAGCACCCAGTGCTACTTGGATTGGTCAACTTATTGGTTGGCAGATTGCTTTTGTCCTTGTGGGTATGATTGCTTTATTATGTTGTTTGCTTATTTGGAATTTTTTACCTTGTGATTTAAGTTTTCCAAAAACGAATCCTTTGCACGAAATGGGTGCATTAAAGCAAAAGCAGGTGTGGCTTCTTTTGTTGATGGTTTCGGTGGGAGCGTCAGGATTATTTTCTGTTTTCACTTATATCAAGCCAACGTTAATGCATATTTCTGGTGTTTCACTTGAGTTGGTACCATTTATCATGCCGTTAGTTGGATTGGGTATGGTGGTAGGAAATCTCTTGGGGCCTAAATTGGCCGTTAAAATTGGTATTTCGCCGATGATATTTTTTTCTATGCTTTGGAGCGTATTTGTTTTTTTTCTTTTTTTCTTTTTATCTTATGCTCCGTTAACAGCGGCAATAGGATGCTTTTTTGTTGGAACTTCTTTTGCTGCTATGCCTTCTATACAAACAAAAATTATGGATGTTGCACTACAGGGACAGATTTTGGCAGGAGCATTAATGCAGTCTGCTTTTAATATTGCTAATGCTCTTGGTACAGAATCTGGAGCATTAGTTTTAAAATTGGGCTATAGTTATGAATATACAGCTATTTTAGGAAGTGTTCTAACTTTGTGTGGATTAGTGATTTTTTGCGTCTCATGGTATATGGAAAAGCATGCTTAATACTTTCATTTTTTTAATGAAGAAGGTATTTTTATGTTTATTTAATTATTGGAATGTCCTGTTGGATTTTTTAATATGCAGTAAGAAATGCGCAGCGCTAATGGAATAGCAAAACACAATAAAAAACCAATGAGCACTATAAGAAGAGTTTTTGCTGCTAAGATCATTCCTATTGTTCCTCCAGGATTAAAGAGACCGGCAAGATTGGTTATCACTCCGGCTAGAGTTGCACTCAATGCAGCTGAAAATAGTTGTACGGAGGTAAGGGATTCACTGGCACGTAGAGCATCTTCATCATTTGTACATTGCAAGATCCGTGTGAGCAAATGTGGCCATGCTATGCCCGCACTGATTCCAATAGAAAATAGTGCTAAGCAAATAATAAAAATATATTCGAGTGTGGAAACTTCTGTTGGGATGAGCCATAAAAGAATCGCTATGCCTAACAGTTTAAATAGGGGCGAGTATATAATGATGTTGCGAATTTTTTTTGTGGAGACAGCAGCACTTGAGAGGGCTCCACATGTCCACCCTAGGCTCATAAGTGCTGCTATATAACCGGCTATAAGGGGAGCTTGTCCATGAAGCTCTTGAAGAAAAAGTGGTAAATAAAGTTCTATACTGTACACGACTGTTGTCATCACGAGTATTAATGCGTAAACGGGAAAAATTTCAGAAGAGAAAGAAAAGGATTTGCGCGGCAACATAGGATGAAAGCTATATGATTCGATTTTTGCTAGAACAAAGAGAAGACTAAGTCCGATAACTAATCCGCAAATTTTTGCCATTGTTGTGTCCATAGCTCCTCCAACAGAAATGATAAAAATCAATAAGGTGAGTATGAAAAGCTGGAGAAGAGGGAGGGGGGATGTTGGAACATAGTTTTCATTCTTTTTAGGTAAAACTCTAAGAGCTATGAGCAAGAAGATTATCGCTAATATGCCGATAACCCAAAATGATGCTCTCCATACGCCATAATGTACAGAAATGCCACCGATAGCTGGTCCTAACAAGGTTGATATTCCCCACATTCCAGAGATAACACTTAATGCGTGTGACCATAAAGAGGGGCTGAAAATAATACGTACCATGGAATAGGATAGAGATAACAAAGAACCACTTCCCAATCCTTGAATAAAGCGTCCTATTAAAAATAATGACATAGACGAAGAAATGCTGCAGAGGAAAGTGCCTAGGGTAAAGATAAGTCCAGAGATAACATAAGCGTTGCGAGGACCTAATTTTCCTAATATTTTTGTTGCAAGTGAAGTACCAAGGAGTGAAGCTGTAATAAAGACAGTCGCTACCCAAGAATAATATATCTCACTGCCAATATGATTCATAAGGGAGGGTAAAATAGTAATAACAATATAGACGTTGGTGGCGTGTAATACAACACCACCTGTAAACGTTAAAAAGCAAAGACCATTTTTACCTAATAAAAGCGCAGACCAGCTTTGTTTTTTCACTGTTTTTTGCTATTTAATTTAATAAAAATTTACCCTATTTTTACTTATAAGGTACTTCTTTGAATTTGCCAAGAGAAATTCAAAGCTCTGTTTAGAGCTTTGAATTTTAATTTAAGTAATAACTTAATTGCCCATTGCTTTTTTGAGATTCTCATCAATTTTTTCGAGGAAACCTGTTGTAGAAAGCCATTTCTGTTTAGGCCCAATCAAAAGTGCGAGATCTTTAGTCATAAAACCCTCTTCGACGGTTTTAATACAAACTTCTTCCAATGTCGCGGAAAAGCTTTTTAATTTCTCATTGTTATCTAGTTTAGCACGGTGTGCCAGTCCACGCGTCCATGCGAAAATAGATGCAATAGAATTTGTTGATGTTTCTTCGCCTCTTTGATGCTGACGGTAATGGCGTGTTACGGTGCCGTGTGCTGCCTCTGCTTCAACAATTTTACCATCTGGTGTCATAAGAACAGAAGTCATGAGACCGAGAGAACCAAAGCCTTGGGCAACAATATCAGATTGAACATCACCATCATAGTTTTTACATGCCCATACATAGCCTCCTGACCATTTAATTGCAGAAGCAACCATATCATCAATGAGGCGGTGTTCGTAATATAATTTACGATTTTCAAATTCAGTTTTAAATTCCGTATCAAATATTTCTTGAAAGATATCTTTAAAACGACCATCGTAAGTTTTTAGAATGGTATTTTTTGTTGAAAGATAAACTGGGACATTCCTTTGTAGTCCATAATTAAAGGATGCTCGAGCAAAATCACGAATTGACTCATCAAGGTTATACATAGCCATAGCAACCCCTGCGCTTGGGGCATCAAAAACATCATGTTCAATAACTTGATTGTCATCACCTACAAATTTAATACTTAATTTCCCTTTTCCTGGAAATTTAAAATCTGTTGCCTTGTACTGATCACCAAAAGCGTGACGTCCAATAATAATTGGCTTTGTCCAGTTAGGAACAAGGCGAGGGACATTTTTACAGATAATGGGTTCGCGAAAAATGACTCCTCCTAAAATATTGCGGATTGTGCCATTAGGTGATTTCCACATTTTTTTTAGGTTAAATTCTTTAACGCGTGCCTCATCAGGTGTGATGGTTGCACATTTTATACCAACCCCATATTTTTTGATAGCATTGGCAGAATCGATAGTGACCTGATCATTGGTTGCATCACGATTTTCGACGGAAAGATCATAATATTTGAGATCAATGTTGAGATAGGGATGGATTAATTTATCTTTGATATATTTCCAGATGATACGGGTCATCTCATCCCCATCAAGTTCAACAACGGGGTTTTCTACTTTGATCTTTGCCATTAGAAGTCCTTTTTTTTAAGCGATACTACTTTATAGCATTTTCAAGTTTATAATGAAAAGTAAAAACAAGGGAAAAAAGCACTCAAATATGATCTTTTAGAATCTATGATCAATAGAGTGTAAATTTTGTTGGAGGGTTTAATTTTTGAAAAGAAGTGATGTGTTTGCAAATCTATAATTATTCTATGATTGATGAAGAATCTGTTTAATAGATAAGGTAGTTAGATCACTGGGGGTCAAGGATTATGCATTTTTATTATCAGAGTTTCCATTTAATAAGTTGATTGTATTCTAAATTATAGTTTCTTGATTTGTTGTGTTAGGTGAATAAGAATCTATTTTTATATCGCATTTCAATTCTAAGATTACGGTCTGTTTGTTTATAGAAAAGTTTAATGTGAAAAGGCACCGTAATTAAAAATGCTTCATATAAGATGTGTTTTGGGGTGAATTTTAGTTTTGAAGGTTGGAAGAAACGTATAAATGATGTGGCTGGTTTTAATTTAAAAATTAACGGTATACGCAAGAATATGGCTTATAAACTCACCGGATCACGAGCTAGAACCTTCTAATTTTTATATTTTATCGATTTTTATTGTTATTAACTTTGCGCAGTAAAACACTATCCTCGAAATGCAACAAAGAAATCAATTATCTAATGATTCTTGTATCTTTTTTACGAAGAGATCCCTTTAAAAATCTTATTCCCTCGTTTTTATTTATGCATTCCTCATTTTTAAGAATACGAATAAAATGAATGTATTACACATAGAAAAAAGAATTATGGTACGCCCAAGGGGAATCGAACCCCTGTTTCCGCCGTGAAAGGGCGATGTCCTAACCGCTAGACGATGGGCGCAAACCATTGATGAGGCTTATAGAGAGGATCTTTTTACTTCGCAAGCCCTCTATGTCATTTTTTTTGAAAAAAGTGTGTTTTATTGAATAATTTTTGAGCAATTCCTGTTTGGATTATTTCTTTTCAGTTTGACTAGTAGGCAAAAATGATCAAAACATTATTTTAAGTGTGTTTATTTTTTGCATATTTTATCGTTTGTTATCTTTGCTTGTACATGAGAATATTATTTAACTTGCTAGAAAGAGCCTTTATACAGAAGATTTCTCATTTGAGCTTATCATAAAGCAAAAAACTGTATAATTTATGAAGTATAAAACAAATATTTATTACCAAATTAGCAAATAATACCAATCATACAAAAGTTTTTTTAGGCATAAACCATAGATTAATTTTAGTTTAAAAAATATAAATAGATTCTGTATGATGAAAATAAAAATATTAAAGCAATTTTTACAGAATATATTAAAAATATTTTTCTTATCTTTACTTTTACATGTTTATAAGGAATTTAAAATTAAAACCCCTTCATTTGTTCCCTCACATGTTGAGAAGGTTATTTATTTGAAAATGAATTAGCATGGGTAAAGGGTAGATTGAGGTTTTTGTCATTTCAATTCGCTAGTTTTTCAAAGGGGTGGCAGTAAGTTTAGGTAAAATATTTGAGTTTTGCAAATTTATTCTCCATATTTATAATATTTCAGAATTATGGTGTGCACATATTAAGTCTTGTTTTTTACTTTAATGTAAGGTTCTATTTTGATATATAAGTGCATTAAGATTTTTGCATTAAAGATTTATATTTCAAACTATGGAATGGTAGGAAGAAATGTGTTATTATTTACTGATCTACTTTGTTTTATCCATTCTCTTAATTTTTCATATGAAAGAATGTTTTTTGTTCCGTATTTGTTAATTTAGAAGAGATGTTTTTATTCTTTCTTACTAAGTCCTTAATATTCTTTAACTTGTTATTGATTATTTTTTAGAACTTTTCTTTATGGCAATTTGCATTTATCAGTTTTACAGATTTTCATTCTGAATTAGATATTTTATAAAGATTCTGAAATCTTTGAAGACAATAAATATTATATTTTTAGGAATGTTGATTGAACAAGCGGGAATAATTCTATTGGAGAACATGAAGTGAATAGAGCGGGGTATTTCTTTTGTTCTTATGGATGTAAGTATTCTTTGTGTTGATTGGCACATCATTTAAACGATTTTTCAGTGAAGATAGGGATCAGTGGTTAATAATGGCAGAAGCTTTAAAAGTTGGTGTTGCGGGACTTGGTACGGTTGGTACTTCAGTTGTTCGAGCTCTATGTGAAAAAGCGAATAGTTTAGCTTGTCAATGTGGGCGATTCATCAAAGTCGTTGCTGTTAGTGCGCGCGATAAAAGCCGTAATCGTGGAATTGATCTCAGTGATATAAAATGGTTTGATTCACCCGTGGAGTTGGCTGCTTCTGATGAGATTGATGTTTTTGTAGAGTTAATTGGTGGTGAATTGGATGTGGTGTACACCGCTGTTAAGAGAGCGCTTGAGGCGGGACATCATGTTGTAACAGCCAATAAAGCCCTTCTTGCTCGACATGGAGTAGAGCTGGCTATAATTGCAGAAAAAAAAGGAGTTTTTCTTCATTTTGAAGCAGCTGTTGCAGGGGGAATTCCTGTCATCAAAGCGATGAGAGAATCACTTGTCAGTAATCAGATATCGCGAATTTATGGTATTCTCAATGGAACCTGTAATTATATATTAACACGTATGTTTACGGAAGGTCTTTCATTTAAAGATTGTTTAGCAGATGCACAGAGACTTGGGTATGCTGAAGCAGATCCAAGTTTTGATATTGAGGGAAATGATACTGCTCATAAATTAGCTTTGTTGACAAGCTTGGCATTTGGAACAGCTGTTTCGTTAGATGATGTTTATGTTGAAGGAATTCATAATATTTCGCAAATTGATATTCGAGCAGCTGATGAATTAGGGTATCGGATTAAGCTTTTAGGAGTTGCATTAAAAACGGATTCTGGAATAGAGCAACGCGTTCATCCAACAATGGTACCAACATCTTCAATGATTGCACAGATAAATGGCGTAACCAATGCTCTTTCTATTCAAAGTGATTTATTAGGTGAATTACTGTTTTCTGGTCCTGGCGCCGGAGGAATGGCAACAGCATCAGCCGTTATTGGTGATTTGGCTGATATAGCAAAAGCGCGTTCTGGTTTTCAGTATGCACCTGTTTTAAGACGTCCAGCATTAGAACTTACTCCTCATAAAAAAGCACGTATTTCGCATCATGCAGGGGGTTATTTTATTCGTTTAAATGTTCATGATCGTACTGGTGTTTTTGCCGCGGTTGCAAGGCATATGGCTGATAATCACATCTCATTGGAGTCGATTGTTCAAAGATCTTTTGTAGAAGATCAAATTGAAAAAACAATTATTTTAATTACGCATGAAACAACAGAGGTGAATGTACGACAGGCACTTGCAGAAATTGAAAAAGATGGACATCTTGTTGCAAAATCTCAATTTATTCGTATTGAGCCTATGGCAGAGAATTGATAACTTTCTTGATAATGACAAAAAGGCAAGCTTGAGTTCTTTTGTTTCTTGTGGAAAATTTTCATCTTTGCCAAAAACTTTATTCTTAGTATTTAAAAGGACTCATATTTTTTCTGGTATTCATTCGGTAGGATTTTTTCATATGCCCACAACTCAGAAGATTTTAAATGGACTTGATCGTATTTTGACGCTTGAATTGGTACGTGTTACTGAACGTGCTGCTGTTGCTGCTGCACGCTGGCGCGGGCGTGGCGATGAAAAAGCTGCGGATCAGGCTGCTGTAGATGCAATGCGGCAGGAACTTAATCGATTGCCTATTGATGGTACAGTGGTGATTGGTGAAGGTGAGCGGGATGAAGCGCCTATGCTTTATATTGGAGAAAAAGTAGGTCTTCAAAGTGGGTTGGCGATCGATATTGCACTTGATCCACTAGAGGGAACAACACTTTGTGCTAAAAATATTGCCAATTCTTTGGCAGTAATTGCAATTGCTGAAAAAGGTAATCTCCTTTACGCTCCTGATGTTTATATGAAAAAAATTGCTATTGGTCCTGGTTATCCAAAGGGAGTAGTAGATATAGATGCTTGTCCTACCGATAATATCCATGCTCTTGCGAAGGCTAAAGGAGTGGCTGTTAATCAGATTGTTGTTTGTATTATGGATAGACCTCGTCATGAAAAATTGGTTAATGAAGTACGTGCAACAGGGGCATCGATTCGCTTGATTGGGGATGGAGATGTTGCTGCTGTTATTGATACAACTGATCCAGAAGAAACAGGTATTGATATCTATATGGGGATTGGGGGAGCACCTGAAGGTGTTTTAGCTTCTGCTGCTTTGCGCTGTATTGGAGGACAGATGCAAGGTCGTTTGCTGCTAGATACAGAAGAGAAAATTGCTCGTGCAGCTAAAATGGGGATTAGTGATCCCAATAAAGCTTATACAATGGAAGAAATGGCAAAGGGTGATGTTTTGTTTGCAGCAACAGGGGTGACAGATGGCAATATGCTTTCTGGTGTTAAATTTACATCTCGTTACATTCAAACAGAAACTCTCGTAATGCGCTCCCATACGGGTACAGTCCGTAATATTAAAGCAAAGCATAGAAATCATTCGAAATTTGATTAATGCTTTCTTTTTTTGTCACTAAAAATAGAGGGAGTTTTTTTAGGAAATACGCTTCCATGAATCTACTTTCATGGAAGCGTTTATAGATATGAGAATACCTTATTATTATGAGAGCTGGACAGAATGTACCCAGCCATTTTTATCTTCTATGTTCCCTTTTTGAATGCCAACCAATTGTGTACGAAGCTGCTTTGTAACTTCTCCAACTGTTTCATTTCCAATAATAAATTCTCCCCCTTTATACCTAAAACGACCAATTGATGTGACAACGGCAGCTGTACCACAAGCAAAGACTTCTTTAAGATGTCCACTCTTTGCATCTTCTTGAAGCGCTGCAAAAGAATAAGGACGCTCTTCTATTTTTAATCCCATTTGTTGAGCTAACCTTAAGATTGAATCACGGGTTATCCCTGGAAGGATCGTTCCATTAAGTGGGGGGGTTACAAGTGTATTATTGTCCATAATAAAGCAGACATTCATACCACCAAGTTCTTCAATCCATTTATGTTCAATCATATCAAGGAAGAGTACTTGGCTACAATTATTTTCAGTTGCAGTTTTTTGTGCAAGTAAGCTTGCTGCATAGTTTCCACCACATTTGGCAGCCCCTGTTCCTCTTGGACCGGCACGACTATAATCTGTTTCAATCCAGACGCTGACAGATTTTTCTTCTCCTTTGAAATAGGATTCAACTGGAGAGGCTATGACACAAAAAAGATATTCTTGAGAAGGGCGGACTCCCAAAAAGTTTTCATTGCCAAACATAAATGGACGGATATAGAGGCTAGCGTTGGGCTGGTCAGAAACCCATTTTTGATCAATCTTTACTAATTGATGAACGGCATCCAGAAAAATATCTTTTGGCAATTCTGGCATAGCTAAACGCCTCGCTGATTCTATAAAGCGTTGTGCATTGGCATCAGGACGGAAGAGCAAGATGCGTCCATCTTTTGCACGATATGCTTTTAAACCCTCAAAAATTTCCTGTCCGTAATGTAAAACGGTACTTGCAGGGTTAATTTTTAAAGCTTTGTATTGAGAAATGATGGCATTATGCCAGCCTTTGTCTTCAGTCCATTGAATAGTACACATGTGGTCTGTAAAAAATTGACCAAAACCGGGACTTTTTAAAATTTCTTCACATTTTTCTTCTGACAGAGGAGATGGGTGTTTTTCTATTTTAAAGGGAAGCGACGATATAGGAGATTTCATAAAAAAACCTTTTGAGTATGTTTCATTTTTATTAATAAAAATAATGAGATATTTTGATCACAACTCTATTATTAACAAAACCTTTGTGTCAATGTTTTATTATAGAACACAAAGGAGTTTATTATAGAATTCAAAGGCTATGATAGATATTTTAATTCTACTCTCGCCTCTTTTTCTCAACTTTATGAAGTAAGCTGGAACTTTTTTCTATAATTATCGTTTTCTCACAATAAGTATCTGAATAATTTCATATATGCATATTTTCTAGAAATTAAAAGGTAAGGGAATTGAGAAAAGGAATCTACTATGATTGATAAAAATTATCACACATATGAAGAACGTATGGCAGCAGAAAGAAGAGATAGTGAACAACGTGTTTCAATTGCTAAGGGTATTTTTGCTATTCTTCTTGCGGTCGTTATTCTCTGGTTTGTTTTTGGTTTTTTAGGATCTTTTTTTGCAAAATCTCCTGAACATAGTTCGCGTTATAATACTCCAGAAACAAGCCAAAGTGTAACAACGCCCAAAAAAGATTTAAATTCGCTTCCTCCTGTACCTTATACCTATAAGGGTACGGAGTGATTTTTTCATAAATATAATCTTTTAGATAGAGCGAAAATCGACGTAGACTAAAGAATAAAGTCAGCACAAAGACATAAAAAAGAGAGGAACGATTTTAATTTCTGAAGTTTTTTATAAGTAATTAAATGGTATGGAAATAAATAATGCAACGGTTGTTAAAACCGTTGCATTATTGGTTTAGCGTGTGATGAAGCAGCTTCCACCAGAACTTTTAATGGATTCACAAAGGATTATGGCTTCATTACGGTCTTGTGCTTGAATCCGAACACGATAATAAGTGCCTTTTCCTGGTATAAAAGCGGATTGAATATTTAAAGAACGGGCACCGATAAGGAATCCAAATTTAGATTTCATATTTTTTAAAGAACTTCTAGCGAGCTCATGCGTTGGCTGAGATGCAAGTTGTACGTAATAACTTTCTGAATTTTGTGCTGCGACTCTGTTTGGTGATATGGGGCGAGACGCGGCTGGTGTTTCAACTTGTGTATTTCTTTCTGCATGAGAAGGAATAGGGATAAATTTTTCTTCAATATTTGAGCTAGAATTATTTTCTGCGATTATTTTATCAATATTATTTTTAAGATCATGATCTCTTTCTTGGTCGTTTATATCAGAATTATGCGACGAAACAAGGGACGAATCTTGAAGTTCATTAGAAGCTTGATCAATGCTTTCTTCAGATTGAGCAGCAGTTTTGCTGTTTGTTTGATGCGCGGGGGCTAGTGTAACTGTACCATCTTGATTGACAATAACAGTTTGTACTTCTCGCATTGGAATAGTATGATTTATAGCTTCTGTGACTGCATCTTCAACATCAGATTCATTTAAAGACGATGAGGAAACGTTTGAAGATTCTTCAGGGTTTAATTCTTTTAAATTTTCAGGTTGTTCAGAGTTATCAATAAGAAATTGTTGTGTATTTTCTTGTTTCTCATTTTGTTCAGTTGTTTGTTTATAGATATCTAAATTATGTGCAACATCATTTTTCGTTTCAGTTGTTTCTGGTTTGAATTTAAAAGGCGTATTATCAGCGTGGATAATGACCGTTTCTTCATTTTTTTGTGATGGCATAAAAAAATGCGAATAACCAGAAAACCCAATTCCTATTAAAATAAGTATAAAAATACCTTTAACGAAAGTTTTACTAAAAATAAAACTTTTTAAGGGAGGAGGAGCTGGTGGATGCGTGGGAATCTCATCTGAGCTTGTATATGATGAATTCTCGCTAAAAGGGGGAAAATTATATTCCATATTGGCAGAAGAAAAATAGTCGGAATTTTGTTCTTTAGAGTTTATATAAACACCTTCTTTTGAATTTTGCATAGACTGATGAAAAACTTCACTAAAAACCTCATTTTTCTGTTGTTTTTGAGAAAAATTATCCGTTGGGACATTTCCTACATTAAGTACATCAGCAAATTCTTCTTCTAAACCACCACTAGTTGGCACATCATATTCTGGCGCTTCATACGGGACTTCTGGAACCATAATAGGACCAGTTTTTTCTACGATTTCCTCTGAAAATTTATAAGTATCAACATTGGGAGGGGGAGTATCTCTGTGCGTATAGTTATGGGCAAAAAAGCCATCCGTTTGTTTTGTATTTAAAGAGGGGGATGAGGAAAGAAACTCATCTAAATTATTTTCATTATATGAAATTTCTCTATTTGGGTTAGAGGCACCTTCGGCGTTATTGATGTATTGGGCTCGAGCCTCATCATATATCGGAACTTTTTCGCCATAAGTTTTTTGTTGTGAGGGGTTTTCTGCAAAAAAATGGGGATAATTGGTTGTATGATCTTCTTGTGAAGCCCCCTTTAAATAAGATTGTCTATCAACGGGTGGAGAATCTAAAGGTGAGGAGAAGGTACTTCTTGTTTGATTTCTTGCAGTGTTTTGTCTTTCTGACATAAGATTAGAAGATGAGAAAAACTCATTTGCCTCTGTAGAAGAGGAGACATCAGGATAATCTTTTTTGATCCAATTTTCTTGATCAGCTGAAATTTTATAGGGATGGTTTACAGGAGTGTCATAGAGGTTTTGATTGTCATCATAAGTTTGTTGTATATCCGTAGTTTTAGGCTGTTGTGAATTTGTTTGTGAAAAACGATTGGTTTGTTCAACAGATTCTGGAATCTCTTTCTTATTTTCGCGCCTTTCAGATTTATCAAAAAAGAAATTTTCTGATTCTGATTGTGAAATAAGGTTACTTTTTTTAAGAAACGGATCAGCACTGGTTGCTGTTGTTTTCTCTTGAGGGGATTGATTCTTTGGGATTGGTAATGGAGAAAGCTCATCTAAAATTTGTTCTTCATCATGACTGCTAGGTGAAGAATATTTCTCTTCAGATAAATTATTTTGTTTTGAATGGTTGAAAGAAACAGTTTGTGCAATATCTGAGGCTGTTGCGTTGCTGGTTGCACGCAAGTCCCATTGTTTTTTTTGATCATCAAACGGTAAGTCATGTGCTAAATTATTTTCAAGTTCCTCTTCTAGAAAGGACAAATCAAAATCATCATCATGGGATGATGTTTCGGGGTGAGATGTTGATCGATCTGTCTGTAAAGAAGATTGCTCATTTTGGTTTCCGCTTTGTTTGTGCGGATTAAAAATGCGCGTAAGCCTTTCCAAAGGATCATGGTGTTCATGATCGTGTTTTGTTTCGTGTAGATTTTTGCGATCGTTATCGCTCATAGCTTTTCTCACATGGTGATTTGCATCTGCGTGCAATCAATGGTTGATTTTGATTTGTTATATTAAAATTATAAATTTTCCCCCTCTCATGCAAGGATACATGAAAAAGTTTATCAATAGAGTACCTATTGTATGTATTTATAGAACTTTTTCAACGCATTTCTATTGGTGCTTCGACTCCTATGATGGTAAGTCCTGATGATAAAATATTGATAACAGCTTGTATCAACCCCAATCTTGCAAAGGATAACTCTTTATCATCAGGTTGAATAAAGCGTAAATTGAGATTTTCACTCCCTTTATTCCAATGGGTGTGAAAGCTGGAAGCAAGGTCATAAAGATAAAACGCTAATCGATGCGGTTCCTTATGAACGACGGCCTGTTCAATGATACGTGGATATTCAGAAAGTTTGCGTATTAACAATATTTCATGGTCATCTGTTAATCGATGAAGATGGGCGATTAATGTATCATTTGAAAAGCTTTTAATATGAAGCGCTTCTTGTGCTTGACGAAAGACTGAGTGACAACGTGCACTTGCATATTGTACGTAAAAGATGGGGTTATCTTTTGATTGTTCTGTTACTTTTGCAAAATCAAAATCAAGAGGTGCTTCACACTTACGGTATAACATCATAAAACGCACAGGATCACGCCCAACCTCTTCGACAACATCCCGTAGAGTGACAAAAGATCCCGCTCTTTTTGACATGCGTACAGGATGACCGTTGCGAAAAAGTTTTACCAATTGACATAAGAAGACGCTTAATTTAGCTTTATCCCCAGAAATTGCTTTTGCCATTGCCTCTAGCCGCTTTACATAGCCAGCATGGTCTGTGCCTAGAATATAAATCATTTCATCAAAATGACGATTAAATTTATCCCGAAAATAAGCAACATCAGCAGCAAAATAAGTGTAAGAACCATCAGATTTGACTAAAACACGGTCTTGGTCATCACCAACATTTGTTGAACGGAACAAAGTTTGTTCACTTGGTTCCCAATCTTCTGTATTTTGTCCCTTGGGAGGGGGGAGTTTTCCTTTGTAGATATAACCATTTAAAGTGAGGTCGTTAATGGTGTTACGAATGGCGCGTGCATTATCTGCATAAAGCATTCGCTCAGAGAAAAAGATATCATGATAAATATTAAGAGCAGCCAAATCTTCGCGAATCATGGACATCATTGCATGAATTGCACGTTCTTTCACAAGAGATAAGGCTTCATCTTTATCCATCGTGAGGAGTTGGTCACCAAACTCTTGAGCAAGTGATTGTCCCAATGGTATCAAGTATTCTCCAGGATAGAGCCCTTCTGGAATTTCATTAATTTCTTGCCCAAGAGCCTCACGATAGCGCAATAGTACAGAGTGGGCGAGGACTTCGATTTGTTGACCAGCATCATTGATATAATATTCTTTCGTAATGTTATAGCCCGTAAATTGTAGCAAATTGGAGAGAACATCCCCAACAACCGCTCCGCGGCAGTGTCCTACATGCATTGGTCCTGTCGGATTTGCTGAGACATATTCAACATTGACGCGTTTTCCTTGTCCCATTGGGATACGACCATAAGAAGTGCCTGATTCAAGCATGGATTTTATAGCATCTTGCCAAAATAATTTTGTAAGCTTTATGTTTATAAAACCAGGACCGGCAACATCTATATTTTCGATAGAGGAATCATTTTTAAGAAGTTCTATGATTTTATCTGCAAGTGCACGTGGATTGATTCCAATAGATTTTGCAAGCACCATAGCAGCATTGGTTGATAAATGACCATGGGATGAATCACGCGGAGGATCAACAGTGATTTTTGATAAATCTAGATCTTCTCCATTTTTTCCTTTTATATCAGATAATTCAATTGATCTCTTAATTTTTTTTTCGAAGTTTTTAAAGATATTCATATTTAGCTTCCATGATGATGCCAAAAGCCATTAGACGAAATTATCTGTATGGTCAAATAAACGCTGATATTCACGTAGAGCGTAGTGATCCGTCATGCCTGAAAGAAAGTCAGCAATCAAACGTGCTAACTCTTGATTTTTTAAGTGCACTGTTTTGCTCTGCCAACTTTCAGGCATTGTATTTGGATTTTCATAATAACAATTGAATAATTTTTGTACAATGCATTTTGCTGCATTGCGACGACTAAGAACTTGTTCATGGTAGTAAAGATTTTTAAATAAAAAGTTTTTTAGTTCTTTTTCATAAACGATCATTGTCGGTGAAAAGGTGACAATAGTTTGTTTTGCTTGGTGAATATCGTTTATGCTTGTTGGTTTGATGCGTGCTAAATTTTCTTGTGATTGTTTGATAACATCTTCAACCATGGTTGTTATTTGTCTTCGTACAAGTGTGTAACCGCGACGCGCTTGGTCGAGGTGGGGATGCTCATCTGTTATATCTTTTAATATTGCTGCTGTTAGTGAAACATGTTCAAATTGATCGAGTGTTAAAAATTGCGAACGTAGACCATCATCAATATCATGCGCATTGTATGCGATATCATCTGCAATAGCAGCACATTGCGCTTCTAGTCCTGCAAAACAATCGAGTGCAAGGTCTTGCTCTGCATTGTATTGTAAAATATCGATAGGAACTTCCTTATTCTTCGCGTGAGGACCTAAAAGGGGACCATTATGCTTTACAAGTCCTTCGAGGGTTTCCCATGTAAGGTTAAGTCCATCAAAATTTGCATAGCGCTGTTCTAGTTTTGTGACAATGCGTAATGCTTGTGCATTATGATCAAAGCCGCCATAATGTACCATGGCTTCATTAAGTGCATCTTCTCCAGCATGGCCAAAGGGCGTGTGTCCAAAGTCGTGAACAAGGGCAATGGCTTCGGCAAGGTCTTCATCAAGACAAAGGGCACGGGCTAATGTTCTTGCAATTTGAGAGACCTCTATGGAATGGGTTAGGCGAGTACGATAATGATCGCTTTCGTCAGCAATAAATACTTGCGTTTTATGTTTAAGACGTCGAAATGCATTAGAATGGATAATACGATCTCTATCTCGTTGAAAAGGTGAGCGTGTGGTACTCATCGTTTCATGGAATAATCTACCACGGCTTGTTTGCGGATGAGCACTGTACACTGCTCGAGATTGGTAATTAAAGTTGATATTGCCTATATCCATTGCAAGTTGCCCATTATCATCTTAAAATTGAGAGTGGTTTATGACAAATAAACTGCTCTTTGAGTATGGGATACTCTTTCTTGATGGTTTAATGCAAGGATATATAAAATGAATGTGAAAATTTCAGATGTTGCTGCCAAAAAAATTGCACAGATACTTTTGCGTGAACCCGATAAAATAGCATTGCGTATTTCTGTTGAAGGTGGTGGGTGTTCTGGTTTTTCTTATAAATATGACTTGGTTTCTGAAATGTGTAAAGATGACCTCGTTCTCAAAAAAGATGGGGCTGTTGTGTTTATTGATTTACTATCACTTCCTTTCATGGAAGGAGCTGAGATTGATTTTGTTGATGATCTTATGGGTCAGTCTTTTCAAATCCACAATCCCAATGCTGTTTCATCATGTGGTTGTGGTGTGAGTTTTTCAATTTAAAATGATGGCTTTGTGATATTGTTTCTTGAAAAAAATATCATGTTGGTCAACAATGTGAGAATGGGTATTCTTATAAAAATAGTGCACCTAAAAATAGTGCACCGATGTGTATGGTTGTGCGTGGTGCTTACTTTATTGATCTGGAGCCACTGTGCTTTTTCTGAAGAAGGAGAAGGGAAAGATCAGCAGCAGGGACAATCAAGGAGTTTTATTGTAAAGTCTCAAGAGCAGGAAAAAGAAAATGTAGCATCTCAAACACAACTCATTTTGAATGCTCGATTAACAAATAGTCATCCGGATATTGAAAAAGGGCTTGTCTGGCGGGTTTATGCCCCTATTCTAGGGATTGATAATAAATTACCATTAGTGGCAACCTATAAGGGGGGAAGTGCGCGTTTTGATCTCGAACCAGGAAATTATCTTGTTCATGTCTCATTTGGTCATATGAGTGCTGTGCGCCATATTCGTTTAAAAAATGGACAGAGTCTTGTAAAAAACTTTAATCTTGAGGCTGGTGGAGTCATTTTAAATGCAACACTGCTCAATGGTGTAATGAATGAAAAGGAATTACGTTTTACCATTTATGAGGATGAAAAAGAAAATGATGATACGGGGGTGATTTTATCAAATGTTAAACCCCAATCAGTTGTGCGTTTAAAAGCTGGCCGCTACCATGTTGCTTCCCATTATGGTTCTATTAATGCGACGGCTCGTTCGGATATTCAAGTGGATGCTGGTAAAATGACAGAAGTTACCCTTGAACATCAGGCTGCTCAGATTGTCTTAAAGCTGGTACGACAAGAAGGAGGGGAAGCGCTTGCAGATACAAGTTGGTCTCTTGCCAATGATTCTGGTGATATCGTTTATGAAACAGTTGGTGCTTATGTTTCACTCGTGTTAGCGGAGGGAGAGTATATTGCAATTGCTAAAAATAAAGATAAAATCTATCAAAAAGTTTTTTCAGTCGTTTCTGGTCATGATGAAGATATAAGTGTGGTGGCGAATGAGCAAAATATGCAACGAATTGATGAAGATGTGGATTGATTGTTGTTCATGGGGGTAAACTATGATGAGAGACGGGGTATGAGTTTTGATTGAAATTTCAACAGTTGGTGTGTTTTTTGCTGGGGCACTCTCTTTTTTGTCGCCCTGCGTTTTGCCATTAGTTCCTCCTTATTTGTGCTATATGGCAGGTGTTGGTATTGATGATTTTCGTTCAAAAAATCGTGATGAGAAAGTCTTTGTACGGTGGGCTTTATTGTCTTCTGTTATTGCTTTTGTTCTCGGGTTTACGACTGTTTTTGTTGCTTTAGGTGCCAGTGCTAGCACAATTGGGAAATTCATCGGTTATTATCGTGATTGGTTCGCCCTTGCTGCTGGAATTGTCATTATTATTTTTGGTTTAAATTTTTTGGGGATTTTCAAGATCGCTTTTTTATTCCGTGAAGCGCGTTTTCAGACCAAAAAAACACCTTCTGGTCCTTTAGGCGCGTATATTATTGGGTTAGCTTTCGCTTTTGGTTGGACACCGTGTATTGGCCCCATTTTAGGCCCTATTATAACGCTTGCTGGAACAAAAGAAACTGTGGGAGAGGGAGCTGTTCTATTAGCGGTTTATGCATTAGGTCTTGCTATTCCTTTTATGTTGGCAGCTTTATTTTCGAGCAGTTTTATGCGATTTTTAGGAGCTTTTCGTATTCATTTAGGAAAAGTTGAAAAAATTATTGGTGTTTTTCTTATTCTTACAGGGATTTTGTTTTTAACAGGCTCTATGCAGGATCTTTCATTTTGGCTTTTAGAACATTATCCTTCGTTGAGTTATATTGAAGATATTCGTTGGCACGATATTATGAATTTTTTTGGATTTTCTCGTTAGTCTTATGTGTTTCTATGGTTAGAAGTTGTCTTTCTATTGTTCTTGCTGCAGGTGAGGGGACGCGCATGAAATCGTCTCTGCCTAAGGTACTTCATAAAATTGCTGGATTGCCTCTTATATGCCATGTTCTAAAACAAATAGAATTGGCAGGCTCTTCACAATTAGCAGTCGTTGTGGGATTTGGTGCTAAGGAGGTTACGCACGTTGTTCAGTCATTTGTAAAAGATGCGATGATTTTTGAACAAAAAGAGCGTTTAGGAACAGCTCATGCTGTTTTATCTGCTCGTTTAGCTTTGCAAAAGGAAGTGGATGATGTTCTCATTGTTTTTGGGGATACGCCTCTCATTCAGCAAGATTCATTGAACCAAATGCGTGCACAGCTTGCTGATGGAGCAGATGTTGTTTTTGCAGGTTTTCATACCCAAAATCCAACAGGTTATGGGCGTCTTCTCGAGAAAAATGGTCAATTGATCGCAATTGTAGAAGAAAAAGACGCTAGCGATGAAGAAAAAAAGATTTCTTTTTGTAACGGTGGAATACTCACTATGCGTGGAAAACTTGCACTTTCTCTTTTAGAGAAGGTTGGTAATAACAATGTGAAAAAAGAATATTATTTAACAGATATTGCTGCTCTTGCAATAGGCGAAGGATTAGATGTGCGTGTTGTTGAAGTTCCTTTTGAAGATATTGTAGGAATTAACAACAGTCTTGAGCTTTCTGAGGCTGATTCTTTGTGGCAAAAACGTAAAGCGCGCGATTTAATGTTATCGGGTGTTACACTCTTAAAACCAGAAACACTCTATTTTTCTTATGATACAGAAATTGAACCAGGGGTGGTGATAGAACCAAATGTTTATTTTGGATTAAGCGTGAAAGTACAATCTGGTGCTGTTATTCATGCATTTAGTTATCTCGAGGGTGCTGTGGTTGGTAAGGATGCACAGATTGGTCCCTATGCACGTTTGCGTCGAGGAACAGAGTTGGCGAAGTCCGTAAAGATTGGAAATTTTTGTGAAGTCAAACAAGCTAAGGTAGGAGAATCTTCTAAAATCAATCATTTAAGTTATATTGGTGATGCCGAAATTGGTGCACATACCAATATTGGAGCTGGTACGATTACTTGTAATTATGATGGATTTAACAAATATAAAACCATAATTGGTGATCATGCTTTTGTTGGGTCTAATACGGCACTTGTTTCCCCATTGGTAATAGGGGATGGCTCTTATGTTGCTTCAGGAAGTGTTATTACTGAAAATATTCCTATGAACAGTATGGCTTTTGGGCGTGCACGACAGGTTATAAAAGAGGGCTATGCGACAAAATTTCGAGAGCGCTTGTTAGAAAACAAACAGAAAAAATGATTATTTTCAGTCTATTCCTTTGTTTCGTGTTAATCTAACGATGGATAGGATGTTTATTCTTAAAGATTGCCGTACTCCATGTTTGAATTATTTTATTATTTATAGTTTTAAATAAAGGCTGTTGGATTGTTTTATAAGATTTAAATCTTAAGATGAGGGTTGGAGCTTTTTAATGTGTGGAATTATTGGAATTCTTGGAAAGAGGTGTGTTACGTCCTTTTTGGTTGAGGGGTTAAAACGTCTTGAATATAGAGGGTATGATTCATCTGGGGTGGCAACAGTCCATAATGGGCATCTTTATCGTGTACGTGCTGAGGGGAAGCTTGTTCATTTAGAAGAAAAATTAAAAAAAACACCTCTGGAGGGAAGTTTAGGGATTGGTCATACCCGTTGGGCTACGCATGGAATTGCTGTTGAACACAATGCGCATCCCCATGTGACTGAAAAGCTTGCGATTGTTCATAATGGTATTATTGAAAATTTTGTAGAATTGCAAAAGGAACTCATAGAGGATGGTTGTATCTTTGAAACAGAGACGGATACGGAAGTTATTGCACATTTAATAACGCGTGCATTAAAAGATGGTCTTTCTCCGCAAGAAGCTATGCGTACTAGTTGGAAAAGGCTGCAGGGGGCTTTTGCTATTGCTCTTATTTTCGAAGGTGAAGATAACCTTATGATTGCTGCTTGTTCTGGTCCACCTCTGGCAATTGGTTATGGAAAAGATGAATTTTTTGTGGGTTCAGATGCGATTGCTTTGGCACCATTCGTTGATTATATTAGCTATATGGAAGATGGGGATTGGGCTGTTCTCACACGGGAGGGTGTTACAATTTATGATGCTAACAACCAACCGGTAAAACGTCCTGTGACGACATTATTCGAAGGGGCTTTATTGATTTCTAAGGGTAATCATCGTCATTTTATGCACAAGGAAATGTTTGAACAACCTGAAGTGATTTCTCATAATTTGGCGCATTATCTTGACCTTGGAAATTATGTCGTTCGACCGCTTGAGAATTTGATTGATTGGAAAAATATTCATCGGCTTCTTTTTGCGAGTTGTGGAACGGCTTATTATTCAACCTTAGTTGCGCGCTATTGGTTTGAGAAATTTGCCGCTTTAAGTGTTGATAATGATGTTGCTTCGGAGTTTCGTTATCGTGAACCTCCTATAACGTCTGATGTGTTATCGCTGTTTGTTTCTCAATCTGGTGAGACAGCTGATACATTGGCTTCTTTGCGTTATTGTCGTGAGCGGGGTGTAAAAACAGCAACAATTGTGAATGTAGAGCAATCAACAATGGCAAGGGAGGCTGATTTTATTCTCCCAACACTTGCCGGACCGGAAATAGGTGTTGCTTCAACAAAAGCTTTTACCTGTCAATTGGCAACGCTTGCTTCACTCGCTCTTAGTGCTGCTAAACAACGTGGCTATCTCTCGGCTCAAATGGAAAAGAAACTGGTTCAACAGTTGGCAGAAGTTCCACGTATTTTAAATGAGGTCTTAAAATTAGAGAGAAAAATTGAATGTATTTGTCGTGATTTGGTGAATGCAAAAAGTGTTCTTTATCTGGGACGTGGAACTTCTTATCCGATTGCTTTGGAGGGAGCTCTTAAACTGAAAGAGCTTTCTTATATTCATGCTGAAGGTTATGCGGCAGGTGAATTAAAGCATGGACCAATTGCTCTGGTGGATGAGACAATACCCGTTATTGTTGTTGCACCTTATGATCGGTGGTTTGAAAAAACTTTTTCTAATATGCAAGAAGTGGTAGCGCGTAATGGTCGTATTATTTTAATAACCGATAAAAAAGGAGCAGAGGTGGCTTTTCTTAAGACTTTATCAACGATCACTTTGCCAGATGTTCCAGAATTTATTTCTCCTATTATTTATGCACTCCCTGTTCAGTTAATCGCTTATCATACGGCTGTTTTATTAGGAACAGATGTTGATCAACCCCGTAATTTAGCAAAATCAGTCACGGTTGAATAAAAGTATATTTTTGAATCTTTTGAAGAATAATCAAGTGTAAGAAATTGATTTATAATAAAGCTTATTTTTCCATTTTTCTCTGTTGAACGAGAATGCTGTAGACAGTTTTTTTCTTTCTCAATCCTTTACGATAAAACAAAAAATATCTTCTTACCTATCAAAAAATGGATCAGCTATGTGAACATAATGGTAAAAAAAGACGCAATATTGCTTCTACTGTTTTAATGCAAGAATAATTCAGATTGAGAGAGAAGATAGTGCTGTTGATTTATTATTCGTTCATGAAGCATAAAGATGGTAGAGACTGCGTAGATCATTTATGGGTAATTCTAAGAGAGAAAACCATATTTAAACAGAAAAGTATTTAAGTTTTTTATTAGAGGGTCTTTATTATCCTGCTCGTAAGAGGCGTGCAGCATCGTTGTGTCCGAAAAGATAAAGGAGCAACCGTAAAGCTTGTCCTTGCTCAGAAGAAAGATGAGGATCGCGTTGTAAAAATAAACAAGCATCTTTTCTTGCCATTGACAAAAGATCGCTATGAACAGCAAGGTTTGCTATATGAAATTCTGGGACTCCGGATTGTTTTGTACCTAAAAGCTCTCCTTCGCCTCGTAGGCGCCAATCTTCTTCAGCGATTTCAAAACCATCTTCTGTATTGCGGATAATATTAAGGCGTGTTGCTGCTGTTTTAGTCAGTGGATCTTTATAGAGCAAAATGCAGGAAGATTTTTTATCGCCTCGTCCTACACGTCCACGTAATTGGTGCAATTGTGAAAGGCCAAAATGTTCCGCGTGTTCGATGATAATGATCGAAGCATCTGGAATATCTACTCCCACTTCAATGACTGTGGTTGCAACTAAAATACGTGTATTTCCACATTTAAAAGATGCCATAGCGGCTTCTTTTTCTGCTGTAGACATTTTTCCATGGATCATACCAACGTGTGCTCCAAAGCACTCATGGAGAAATGCAAAGCGGTTTTCAATTGAAGTGAGATCAAGAGCTGTCGATTCCTCCACTAAAGGACAAATCCAATAGAGCTTCTCTCCTTTTTCTAATGCAATTGCGATTCTCTCTATAAGCTCATGAAGACGTTTCAAAGAAAGCGTTGCTGTTGTAATGGGTTGTCGTCCCATTGGTTTTTCGGTAATTTTAGATACATCCATATCACCAAAAGCTGTTAAGACAAGTGTGCGCGGAATGGGCGTGGCGGTCATAACCAGCATATCAGCTTTATTACCTTTTTCTGTAAGAGCGATACGTTGATGGACACCAAAACGGTGTTGTTCATCGATAATGGTTAAAGCGAGATTATTATAAGTAACACTGTTTTGTATGAGAGCATGGGTTCCGATGACAATAGAAACTTGACCTGACAAAATATCATTCACGATATTTGTCCGCAATTTCCCTTTTTCTCGTCCTGTTAAAAGCGTTGTTTGTAATCCGACCTTTTCGGCAAGAGGAGCGATGGTGGCAAAATGTTGCCTAGCAAGCACTTCAGTTGGTGCCATTAAAGCTGATTGTCCTGAATTTTCAGCAATTTGTGCCATTGCCATCAATGCAACAACAGTTTTTCCTGCGCCTACATCACCTTGAAGTAGTCTTAGCATCGGTTCTGGTGAAGCAAGATCATTTGCGATATCTTCTACTGCTTTTTTTTGTCCGGTTGTGAGTTGAAAGGGGAGGATATTGAGCAATTTTTTAGTATAAATTCCTGTTGATGGTCGAGAAGTGCCAACAAGAGATTTAGTTTTCAAACGCACGAGTCCTAGTGCCAATTGACAAGCGAGCAATTCATCATAGGCAAGACGTTTGCGTGCTGTACTTTCTAAGGATAGATCATTGGGGTTAATGGGCGCATGGATACGGCGTAAAGCAACAGAAAAAGAAGGAAAATTTTGCTGCTTTTTTACATTTTCATCTATCCATTCTGGTAGAAGAGGAATAAAATCAAGAGCGTTTTGTATGGCGCGTCTTAGTGTCTTTACAGTTAGTCCTGCAGTAGAGGGATAGACAGGTTCGATGAGAGGTATCTGATTTGATTGTTCGCTTGGGGCAATATAGTCTGGATGCGCCATTGAAAGCTGTCCATTAAACCATTCAACTTTTCCTGATATAATGACTTTTTTTCCTTCGGGGAGTTGTTTTTTTAGCCAAAGAGGTTGAGCATGAAAAAAGACTAAATTTATTTTTCCTGTGTGATCATGGGCAATAACACGATAGGGAATTCGGTTGTGACCACGGGGTGGTGGTTGATGCTGATCGATGATAATTTCGAGCGTAACAGTATTTCCTTCTTTTGCACAAGTAATGTTGGGACGCATTCTGCGGTCTATAACGGAATGGGGCATTAATTGAAGAAGGTCAATAAGGGTTGCTTCGCGTTGTGTGGGATTAACATCTAAGAGTTTGGTCAATAAACCATAGACTTTAGGTGTAATACCAGAAAGAGTTCGGATAGAATTAAAAAGTGGGGTAAGAAGACTTGGAGGCATGAGCAAATTTAACCTGCCCTTTTTGTTTTTTCTAGACCTTTAGAAGAGCTTTTTGGGGATAAAGTCATAAAGAGGAGGTTGCTTTATTTACACATTGAACTTTAGGAAGAGAAATTAATATTTAAAGAAAAATACAATTAAATGGTCAAAAATTAAAGTGCTTAGATGAGGTATATTGTTTTTCTTTTTATTTTAGGTGTTTATTTGCTGTGAATAGAAGCATTTTCTTGATAGAACTCTCTTATAAATATTAATAAAATTAGGATATTGCTCCTATGTAGGATGATGAATTTATAGCTTTAAAGTTTGATGATAAACAGAAGTTTTTTCTTTTATAAGGGGTGCTGTTTAGCATTTATTTTGTAGTGGGAAATTGTGAGAGTGGTAAAAAATAAAATGCAAATGCAAGAGAACAAAAATTCTCTTCCTCGCTTTATTCATTTGAGAGTGCATTCAGCTTATTCCTTGCTCGAAGGGGCTTTAAAAATCCCCCAAATTATTCAACAGACGATTTCAGATCATGCACCAGCGATTGCTATTACCGATACCAATAATTTATTTGGTGCTTTGGAATTTTCACAGCATTGTCTTTCTCATGGGGTCCAACCTATTATTGGTTGTCAGCTTACTGTTGATTTTTGTGATGAAAATGATCATTCACGTTTGGCTAAATGGCGTAATCCTTCTGATTTTTGCTCTATTGTTCTTTTGGCAGCTAGCGAAACCGGTTATGCTCATTTGGTTCATCTTGTGAGCCGTGCTTATCTTGATAAGTGTGATACTGATCCTCCTCATATTAAAGCTGATTGGTTGTCAGAACACAGTGAAGGAATAATCGCTTTAACGGGTGGAAAGGGAGGACCTATTAATCTTTCTTTGGCGGAAGAGAAAAAAGAACACGCTGTTGAGCGCTTAATTTATTTGAAAAAATCTTTTGCGGATCGTCTTTATGTGGAGTTACAACGGCATAGTTCTTATGACCGGAGTGTAGAAGCTGATCTTATTGAATTGGCTTATGCGCATGAAATTCCTCTTGTTGCAACGAATGAAGCCTTTTTTCTGAAAAGAGAAGGGTATGAAGCGCATGATGCGCTGATGGCTGTTTCTGAAGGACAAATTGTCTCTAATCCAGATCGCAAACGTGTGACGCCAGATCATTATTTGAAGTCACAAGATGAAATGGTTACACTGTTTTCTGATCTTCCAGAAGCTTTGGAAAATAGTGTTGAAATTGCATTGCGTTGTCATATTGCCTCGCCTCTTCGAAAACCGATATTGCCTCGTTTTATAGAACAATCTGTTAATTCAGAAACTACTTTAGAAATAGAAGATAGTGAGTTGTTAAATCAGGCTAAAGCTGGTTTGAAGATGCGGCTTGAAACAATAGGGTTGGCTGAAGGGTATACGATTGCAGATTATGAACAGCGGCTTGATTATGAAATTTCAGTTATTACGCGTATGCAATTTTCTGGATATTTTCTTATCGTTTCAGATTTCATAAAATGGGCAAAGGTTCATGACATTCCCGTTGGACCAGGACGGGGTTCTGGTGCTGGTTCACTTGTTGCTTATGCATTGACAATTACTGATGTGGATCCCTTGCGGTTTTCTCTTCTCTTTGAACGTTTTCTCAACCCAGATCGTGTTTCGATGCCAGATTTTGATATCGACTTTTGTCAAGAGCGGCGCGAAGAAGTTATTCAATATGTTCAAAAAAAATATGGACGTGATCAAGTTGCTCAAATTATTACCTTTGGTAAGTTACAGGCACGTGCAGTTTTGCGTGATGTGGGGCGTGTTTTAGAAGTTCCTTATCGTCAGGTGGATTATCTTACAAAATTAATTCCTGCCACGCCAGGAAGTCAGGTAGAATTAGCTGATGCTATTAAGGATGAACCTAAATTTGAAGAGGAAAAGAAAAAAGATCCCGTTGTTGGCCGCACATTAGATATAGCACTTCAGTTGGAGGGACTTTATCGTCATGCTTCAACTCATGCTGCTGGGATTGTTATCGGAGATCGTCCACTTTGGGAGCTTGTCCCGATGTATCGTGATCCTCGTTCTGATATGCCTGTTACACAATTTAACATGAAATATGTGGAACAGGCGGGGCTGGTAAAATTTGATTTTCTTGGATTAAAAACGCTTACTGTTTTGAAAATGGCAGTCGATTTTGTTGCCAGAAAGGGGATTAAAATAGATTTATCAAATATTCCTCTGAATGATGAAGCAACCTACGCTATGATGGCACGTGGTGAAACGGTTGGTGTGTTTCAGGTGGAAAGTTCTGGTATGCGCAAGGCGTTGATTGGAATGAAGCCAGACCGTATTGAAGATATTATTGCGCTGGTCGCACTTTATCGTCCAGGTCCAATGGAGAATATTCCAACCTATAATGCACGCAAACATGGGGAAGAGAAAATTGCTTCTATTCATCCTAAAATAGATCATCTGATCAAAGAAACACAAGGTGTTATTGTTTATCAAGAACAGGTGATGCAGATTGCTCAGGTTCTTGCTGGCTATTCGCTTGGAGAAGCTGATTTACTACGTCGTGCTATGGGGAAAAAAATTCATGCTGAAATGCAAAAACAGCGTACGCGTTTTATCAATGGAGCTGTTGCAGGTGGTGTGGATAAAGATCAAGCTGATATTATCTTTGATCTTTTAGCAAAATTTGCCGATTATGGTTTTAATAAATCGCATGCTGCTGCTTATGCAATTGTTTCTTACCAAACAGCTTATATGAAAGCAAATTATCCCGTTGAGTTTTTAGCTGCTTCAATGACATATGATATGACGAATACAGATAAGCTCAATGATTTTCGACGCGAAGCATTAAGGTTGGGTATTGAAGTTATTGCACCTTCTATACAAACATCTCATCGTGTTTTTGAGGTTGGTGATAACAGTATTTATTATTCTCTTGCTGCCATTAAAGGTGTGGGAGAAACTGTTGTAGATCATATTGTTTCTTGTCGTGGGAATAAGATTTTTAAGGATTTGGAAGATTTTTGTGCGCGCGTTGATCCTCGTATTGTTAATAAGCGTGCGATGGAAAGTTTAGTTTGTGCTGGTGCTTTTGATTGTTTTAACATTGCACGTGAGGTTTTATTAGCCAATCTTGGAACCCTTCATGCGCGTGCACTTCGTATTCTCGATGACAATTCTAGCGGGCAGGTTGATATATTTGGAATGGCAGGCGGATTAAAAGAACCATTGATTTTATCGCAAACAACCCCTTGGTTGCCGGCTGAGAAACTTTATCGAGAATTTCAAGCTATAGGTTTTTACTTTTCTGCGCATCCTTTGGAGGAGTATCAAGCTATTCTGGACAAAAAACGCATTCAGACTTGGGGTAATTTTGCCAATGCCGTTAAAGGGGGAGCAACAGCTGCACGGCTTGCTGGAACTGTTGTGGCAAAAAGCGTGCGCAAAACAAAATCTGGTAAAAAAATGGGAATTATTCATTTTTCTGATACAAGTGGACAATATGAAGCAGTTCTCTTTTCTGAGGCACTCTCGGATTATGAAGAGATGCTAGAACCCGGAAAATCTTTTATTATTACGGTGAGCGCAGAAAATCGTTCTGAAGGAGTTAGTTTGCGAATTGAAACAATTCAGTCTTTGGAAAATGAATCATTACAACAGCATAAAATGATGCGTCTCTTTATAAAAACAGTTGATATGCTTCCACAAATTGAACAAAATTTAAATCTTGGGGGGAATGGAGAGGTTGGGCTTATTTTAATTCAAGAGGATGGATTGCGAGAAGTCGAAATTGCGCTTCCTAAGCGATATAAGGTAAATTCACATGTCGCAAATGCTATGAAATTAATTCAGGGTGTTGTTGATGTAGAATTGAGTTAAAGAAAGATTAAAGATGGGAGCTGATTTTGAGTGGTGTTTTTGCTTTTAGGAGAGCTAAAAATTGAGCTTTTAAAATCGGATTGTAGATTTCGAAAAATATTGCTTTTATTTGAGTAAATTATGATATTTTTTTAGTGTCATAAAATTAAAAAATCTCGTTCTTTCGTAATATTCAAAGTGCCGGAAGAATTTTATAAGTTTTTATCATTATTTTTTATAGAATTCATCGCATCATATATGTAAAGCCAATTGAGATCTGACATAATGCTCTCTGGTGTACGAATTTTCATCATGAGATTGCGTGCAATTGCTATGGGACCGGTTGCGTGATAGGCTAATCTATTGAAATCTGCGCGTTTTTTTACTGCTGCAATACGGGGAGTGCGTATTGTTTCGTAAAGCGAAAGTGCTTTCGTTAATGAAAAATCTTTCAATGAAAGTGCTTTTGCTAATGTGGCGGCATCTTCGATTGCCATAGCGGCACCTTGTGCTGCAAAAGGTAAGGCAGCATGTGCGCAATCGCCAACAAATACTTGTCTCTCTAAACCGATAAAACGATTTTGTTTCATTTGAAAGAGTGGCCAATAGCTCCATTCATCAATATGATCAAAGATTTCTAAGATTTTTGAATTCCAATCTTTAAAAAGAGATTTGAGTTTTTCTTTATCTCCTTTATGGGCCCATCCTTCTTTTGAATTTTCTCCATGCGTAATGGCGACAAAATTAAAAATTTTTTCTGACGATTGAATGGGGTAGACAACAAGATGATTTTTTGATCCCATCCAAGCCGTAATTGTCTTCATATTTTGCAATGAAGAACGAAAGTTTTGAGGAAGATTATCAGATGTTGTTGTTGCACGCCAAGCAATAAAGCCACTAAAATTTGCTTTTTCATGAAAAGGAGATTGTTGCCGTAATGTTGACCAAACGCCATCACATCCGATCAGGAGGGGCGTTGAATAAAGCTGTTCTGTTGCCGTATCTGTTTTTATTGTCGTGATTTTAATGTTGCTTGCAGATTGGGTAGAAGATACAATCGTTTCGCCTGCTTTGTATTTGATCAAAGGATTTTCAATCACTGCATTATATAAAATTTTTTGTAAAGCCGCGCGGTGAATCGTCAGATAAGGGGCTTTCCAATATTTTTCTGTTAGATTAATAAGATGAGCCCGTAGATGTATTTTTAAAGATAATCCATCTTTTAACTCAAAAAAATGTGGGATTGTCGCGACTTCAGAGAGTTTGTTAAGAAGTTTCCAGCGAGCAAGAATAGATGTTGCATTTGGTGTCAGTTGAATACCAGCGCCTATCGTTTCAAGTTGCTTACACTTTTCGATAATGGTGCTTGCAATTCCTTTATGAGCGAGTGCTAAAGCGGTGCTTAAACCAGCAATTCCTCCCCCAACGATGATGGGTGATTGTTCTACAAATGATTTCATATTAAACAAGCAGAATTAAAAGAGTAGTTATTAAGAAAGCCAAAAAACGCAATTATAATAGCTTTTCTGGATTATATAAGCATCCTGTTGGGTTTGTTTGATTGTATGATAGTGAGGGAACATAACGATAAAGGGTTGAGCAGTAAGGGCAAATTTTCTCATCTGCTGTTCCCATGTCGATAAAGATATGAGGATGATCGAATGGTTGTGTAGCGCCTACACACATAAATTCTTTCACACCAATTTCGATTGTTTTATATCCAATGTCATTTTGAAAATGAGGAATGTTGTGATCAGACATGGCGTACAAACTCCAGAATAAATTTTCTCATCAGCTATGATTGGGCTCTTCTATTTTATAGGCGTGAGTTTGTAATAAAGCGTAGAATAATGCAAGCTGCTTTTTAAGACAAATTTCTCTTCTTTTATGCTATATTAGAATAGTTGTTTTACTTTTAGTGCTTTGCGCATAGCAATAATTCCAAGTATTTTAAAATATTAAATGGAAAAATGATGAGGGAAGTTAGGCATTGATATATTATTATGATGATAACATATTATCAAATATTATGTGAGATATTTCGTCAGGGATTTTAGAAAATGTAAAAGAAAATTATTTAGGATATATGGAACAGAGGGTGGTAGATAAAATTTCTATATCGAATATAACAATGAAAAATCCGGTACGGTTTATTAATCGAGAGTTTTCATGGCTACAATTTAATAATCGTGTTTTGATGGAAGCGGCTAATTCGAAACATCCTTTATTAGAACGTCTACAATTTCTTTCTATTTCAGCCGCAAATCTTGATGAGTTTTTTATGGTTCGTGTTGCAGGACTAGCAGCTCAAATTCGTGCTCGCGTTACAGCGTGCAGTGCAGATGGGCACACTCCACAGGAACAACTTGATATTGTATTAGCTGAGATTTCAAAGCTGCAGGCTCACCAACTACGAGAATTGAATGTTTTACGTGATGAATTAAAAAAGAATGATATTGAAATTATTTGTTCTGATGATCTTTCAGAAATTGAAAAGTCATGGCTTGAAAAATATTTTCTTGAGACAATTTTTCCTGTTTTAAAACCTTTGCCTGTTGATTCTACTCATCCTTTTCCATTTATTCCTAATTTAGGGCTTTCTATTGCGCTTCAATTGTCTGGAGAAACTGATCAGAACTCACACACAGTGTTGTTGTCTATTTCAATGCTTTTAAGGCGTTTTATTCTTCTTCCTCAAGAAGGCAATCATTTTCGTTTTATTGCATCTGAAGATGTTATTTGCCTTTTTATTAAATATGTATTTCCTAACTATGAGGTTAAAGAAATTGGTACATTTAGAGTAATCCGAGATAGTGATATTGAAGTAGAAGAAGAAGCTGAGGATCTTGTTCATTTTTTTGAAACTGCTCTTAAAAGGCGGCGCCGTGGGCAGGTTATTCGAGTTGAGTTTGACGCAAAAATGCCAGAGAGTTTACGCCAATTTATAGCGAATAGTCTCGCTGTTCCTGATAATTGTATTAATGTTCTTGATGGATTTTTAGCGCTTAATACGGTATCAGAAATTGTTTCTATTCCCCGTGATGATCTCAAATTTATTCCTTATATTTCTCGTGTTCCAGAATGTATTCGTGAACATAAAGGAGATTGTTTTGCGGCTATTCGTGAAAATGATATTGTGATTCATCACCCCTATGAGACATTTGATGTTGTTGTCCAATTTTTACGTCAAGCTGCTTGCGATCCTGATGTTGTGGAAATCAAACAAACACTTTATCGTACATCAAATGATAGTCCAATTGTTGGCGCTTTGATTGAAGCAGCTGAACAGGGAAAGTCTGTGACTGCTTTGGTAGAACTTAAAGCACGTTTTGATGAGGAAGCAAATATTCGTTGGGCCCGGGATCTTGAATGTGCTGGGGTTCAAGTTATTTTTGGTTTTATTGCATTAAAAACGCATGCTAAGATGTCATTAGCTGTGAGACGTGAGGGAAAACGTCTTCGCTCTTATGTTCATCTTGGGACAGGAAATTATCATCCCATTAACGCTAAAACTTATACCGATCTTTCTTTTTTTTCCACGGATGATGATATCGCTCATGATGTTGCGTTATTGTTCAATTATATTGCGCAATATGAGCGTCCAAATGAAACAATGAAGATTGCTTTTTCACCCTTAACATTGCGTGGTCGTATCTTAGAGCATATTGAGGGAGAAATTGTTCATGCACAACAGGGAAGGTTTGCTGCTATTTGGATGAAAGTTAATGCATTGGTTGATCCTGAAATTATTGATGCTTTATATCGTGCCAGTCAAGCAGGGGTGCAAATTGATTTGGTTGTGCGGGGGATATGTTGTTTACGTCCTGGTATTCTAGGAATTTCGGATAATATTCGTGTAAAATCAATTGTCGGGCGTTTTCTTGAACATAGTCGCATTTTTTGTTTTGGGAATGGTCAAGATTTGCCTAATGAAAATGCACTCGTTTACTTAGGCTCTGCTGATATGATGCCTCGTAATTTGGACTATCGTATTGAAATATTGGTTCCGGTTTTTAATAAAATAGTGCGTCAAAAAATTCTTTTACAGATTATGTTAGCTAATATCATTGATAATCAACAAAGCTTTGATATACTTAAGGATGGAACATCAAAACGTATTACACCGCAGATAGGTGAAAGTCTATTTAATGCGCAGGAGTATTTTATGGCCAATACAAGTTTTGCGGGGGAAAATGAGTCTTTTGAGTCTTCTGTTTCGCGCTTGGTTGCGTTGCATCGGCAACAAGCCGAAATACATAAAGACTAAAATCCAATGACATATAGAGATGCTCAAGGTCGGTTAAAAGGGCGTAAGCCTGTTGCTGTTATTGACATTGGCTCAAATTCTGTTCGGTTGGTTATTTATGAGGGGCTTGTTCGATCACCAACAGTTTTATTTAATGAAAAGATTCTTTGTGGTCTCGGTCATGGTGTGGCGAAAACAGGATTTTTAGAAGAAAAATCGATGAAAATGGCGTTGCAAACACTGAAACGGTTTCGTACGCTTTGTCGACAGATTGGGGCAGATGAGGTCTATACTTTAGCAACAGCAGCAGCACGAGATGCACAGAATGGCGTAGCATTTATTCAGCATGCTGAAGATATTTTGCAAAATAAAATATATCTTCTTTCAGGAAGTGAAGAAGCTATGTATTCAGCATATGGAGTTGTGTCTACTTTTTATCAACCAAAAGGTATTTCTGGGGATCTTGGTGGTGGAAGTCTTGAGCTGATTGATATTGATCATTCTGATGTTGGTGAAGGGATAACGCTCCCATTGGGTGGTTTAAGGCTACAGTA
This sequence comes from Bartonella sp. AP1QHHD, assembly GCF_042196265.1. Taxonomy (NCBI): domain Bacteria; kingdom Pseudomonadati; phylum Pseudomonadota; class Alphaproteobacteria; order Hyphomicrobiales; family Bartonellaceae; genus Bartonella; species Bartonella sp. AP1QHHD. The sequence continues at coordinate 29,413 of NZ_JBHIPW010000054.1, read as the reverse complement.
TATGTCAAATAATGATAGTGCTGTAGCTACAAAAATTGTACATGAGCAATTTTATAAATCGTCTGTTGTTCGTACTCGTAAAGGTATAGCACGTTATTTTTATGCAGTAGGGGGGACATGGCGTAATTTGGCAAAACTCCATATGGCAATGAAACACTATCGGCTTCCTGTTATGCATGGCTATGAAGTTGATGCTGTTGAAATGGAGAACTTTTTACGTCTTGTAGCACGTGGCAATATTGATAATATGAGAGGGATTGCAGCGGTTTCTCAGAACCGTCGAAAACTTTTATCTTATGGGGCAATAGTTCTTATTGAACTCATTCAGTGTATGGAGTTTGAAAAGATAATCTTTTCTGGTGCTGGCGTTCGTGAAGGTTTTCTTTATTCACGATTGCCGCAGGCGATTCGACTTTCAGATCCTCTCATTGCAGCATGCACAGAAATGGCTATTTTACGGGCACGTTCACCAAAACAAGCAGAAGAACTCATTGATTTTACGACGAATGCTTTTGAAGTTTTTGGAATTTCAGAAACGGAAAATGAATGCCGTTATCGTCAAGCCGCTTGTCTTCTTGCGGATATTGGTTGGCGTATACATCCAGATTATCGAGGCAATGAAGCAGCAAATCAAATAGCTTTAGGATCTTATCCAGGAATTTCTCATGAAGGGCGCCTTTACGCGGCGCTTGCTGTTTTTTTTCGCAATACGAGTTTATTGGTTGATAAAGAATCTCTTCCCATTTTTCAATTAGCAACTCAAAATATAATTGAAAAAGCACGTATTCTTGGCGAAACTATGCGTATTGCTCATCTTTTCAGTGCTTCTGTTGCAGGAATTTTACCTCATTTATTGTGGCATAGAAAAGCAGATCATATTATCCTGCAGATCCCAAAGAATTACGCTGGATTATTAGGAGAACGTCCTTTTGGACGATTACAGAAGTTATCAAAAATAATAAAACAACCTCTCGCTTTTGAAATTTTTTGATTTTTTTCCTAATTTATTCGTGTTTTATGTCTTATAATATAGGGCTATTGACGAGGGATAAACTAGGTAGCCTATCATCATGAGCTGGACAATAGGACTTGTTCCATAACGCGCCCATGCTCTAGACACCACGCAAAGCATTTGTTAATGCCTGAGCATTCATAAAAGAAAACATAATTTTTTATTCTGTTATTTGCGTCACAGGATGGATTTTTCACTTCATAAGCTTCATGTGAAAATGAAAAGTTTTGTCCATTTTTACGTGAAAAGGTTTTCTTTTTATGCTGCGTCGTTATAATGTTTCTGTTTAGCTTGCTCGATTATCTTGATAAGATTCGATTGTAACCAACGCGATAAAAAACAAGTTTTAAAGATTTTGGGAGAGATCCACTGGTTACATGACGCTGGAATGTTGAAATACTCATATGAAACAGTTTTGCACTTTTACGGTCTGTCAAAAGAATATCATTTCAGTCATTATAAAATCCTTTCAATATAAAAAATAGAAATAAATCATAACTATTTATTAACCATGATTTTTGAATCCTTTGAAAGGTGTTTAATTTATAAAAAACAGCGCTTTATCATATAATTTCTTATGTGAAACTTTATGAGTCTTATTGAGATGAAATGAGAGAATCTTACGATATTCGGAGGTCTAATTCAATATAAATAACGCTAGATTATCGTTATAAATCAATATATTGCTTTTGTTAGGTATTTTAGTTGTTATGCTGGCTTGTTTTTGATTGTTAGATTGCAATCTCGGTAGTTTTTTAATACGATATGGTGACGTGAGGCATTATATCTTTGTTTGTTCCTATTTCTAGGCTGCTATTTTTGTAATGAATGCGCTTTTATATCAGAACTTTTTCTTTTCAAAACTTTTAAATAAGGAGCTGTTTGTTTTTTTAGATTATTTTTAATGGGATTGCTATTTGATTGACCTGATAAAGATTTAGCTATCATTTTAATAAGAGTTTACTATTTAATTTTTTAACTTTGTCAGAAGTAGGCTTTATTTATCCTATTTCCGTTGGCCTATAGGGTATACCAATTGATGTAGATAATGAGTAGCATATAATGGATTTTTCAAAATGAAAATGTAAATTAAAGCTGTTTTGTGTTTATTTTTCCATCGTTACAGTAAAACCCTATCTGGCCCTTTAGCAGTTGTTCGGCTTTTTGTCCAAATATTTCATAGCGCCAGCCATTCATAGCGGGAATATTTTTCTTTATTCCTCCATTGGCAATTTTTTCTAAATCATTAGATGTTGCAATAATTTTAGGGGCAATGCTGTTTTCATTTGCAACAATTTTTAATAACACTTTGAGCAGATCGATAACAGCGGCTGTCGTATCATTGAGTGGATTATGTTTAGGAATGGGGGGTAAAGTAGAAAGATCCACCTCTAAGCCTTCGTGGACAGCTTTGATTAATGATTGAGCAATTGAGAGTTTATCCCAATTCTTATTAAGACTGCGCAACCGTTTTAATGCAGATTCATCTTTTGGTTGTTGGGTTGCTATTTCTATAAGACATTCATCTTTTATGATATGACGACGTGGCATATTGTATTTTCGTGCTTCACGTTCCCGCCAAGCTGCTATCTTTTGTAATACAGCAAGTTCACGTGGCTTTTTAATTTTTCCTTTCACTTTTTTCCATGCTTCATCTTCTGGCATATCATAGGTTTTAGGATTTAAAAGGATTGTTATTTCATCGTTCATCCAGTGAGCACGTTGATTTTTTTCTAACCTTTTTTTCAATAACAGGTAAACATCTCTTAAGTAAGTTACATCGGCAAGTGCATAGAGCAGTTGTTTTTCAGACAAAGGGCGGTAACTCCAGTCTGTAAAGCGGGAGGATTTATCAAGATGATGCCCCGTGCAGCGTTGTACAATTTGATCATAGGAGATAGAATCACCAAATCCACAAATTGATCCTGCTATTTGCGTATCAAAGAGAGGGGAAGGAATAACACCTCCAAGATGATAAATTGTTTCAATATCTTGGCGCGCAGCATGAAAAACTTTTACAACTTTTTTATCGATCATAAGGTCAAAAAAAGGTTGTAAATCAATATTTGGTGCTATGGGATCAATTAAAACTGTGACATCTGGTGATGCGAGCTGGATTAAACACAGTTGAGGCCAAAAAGTTGTTTCGCGAATAAACTCAGTATCGACTGTTACAAAATCAGAGGTACGTAGAGCGTTAAGTGCAATTTCAAGATCTGTTGTTTGTGTAATAAGATTCATCATTTTATTATAATTCGATAAATTAAATTTGTGCTTTATTGACTTTATTTCTGAGTTTTTATTCTCATATCTTGACAAATGGTTATTAAAAAGCGTTTGTAGCGCATGTGAATATTATAATCAAAGGCAAAAAACATGCACCGTTATCGCAGTCATCATTGTGCGGCTCTTCGTAGATGTGATGTAGGAACACAAGTTCGTCTTTCGGGGTGGGTTCATCGTGTTCGTGATCATGGAGGAATTCTTTTTGTAGATTTACGTGATCATTTTGGAATCACACAAATTGTTGCTGACCCTGCTTCACCAGCTTTTAAATTTATTGAAAAAGTGCGTTCTGAATGGGTTATTCGTGTGGATGGGGAGGTATGTGCTCGTTCTGATGAGGTTATTAATGCAACGCTTCCAACAGGTGAGATTGAAATTTTTGCACAAGAGGTAGAAATTCTTTCAAAATCTGATGAGCTTCCTTTACCGGTTTTTGGTGAGCCTGATTATCCAGAAGATATTCGATTAAAATATCGTTTTCTTGATTTGCGTCGGGAGACTATGCACAAAAATATCATGCGTCGGACTGAAATTATTGCGGCTATGAGACGGGCTATGCAAAATAATGGTTTTACGGAATTTACGACGCCACTTTTGACAGCTTCATCGCCGGAAGGAGCGCGTGATTTTTTGGTTCCAAGTCGTGTTCATCAGGGGAAATTTTATGCGCTACCGCAAGCACCACAGCAATATAAACAGTTGTTGATGATGTCAGGTTTTGATCGTTATTTTCAGATTGCTCCATGTTTTAGAGATGAAGATCCAAGGGCCGACCGTCTTCCTGGTGAATTTTATCAATTAGATGTTGAAATGAGTTTTGTTGAGCAAGAAGATGTTTTAGCAACTATGGAACCTATTATGCGTTCTATTTTTGAAGAATTTGCAGATGGAAAAACTGTGACACAAAGCTTTCCTCGCATTTCCTATGATGAAGCAATGCGAAAATATGGTTCTGATAAGCCTGATCTACGTAATCCGATCATTATGGAAGATGTTTCTCAGCATTTTTATAATTCTGGTTTCAAAGTTTTTGCTCAAATTTTAGCGAATGATGAGAATGCACAAGTGTGGGCTATCCCAGCTAAAACGGGTGGAAGTCGTGCTTTTTGTGATCGTATGAATGTATGGGCACAAGGCGAGGGGCAACCAGGACTCGGCTATATTTTCTGGCGTGAAGAAGAAGGAAAATTTGAAGGAGCAGGGCCTATCGCCAAAAATATTGGTGAACAGAGGACTGAAGCAATCCGTATACAGCTTGGACTTGAAAGTGGGGACGCCTGTTTTTTTGTAGCTGGCGATCCAAAAAAGTTTTCATCTTTTGCCGGAGCAGCACGCACAAGGGTAGGGGAAGAATTAGATCTTCTTGATAGAGATAGTTTCTCTTTGGCGTGGATTGTTGATTTTCCATTTTTTGAATGGAATGAAGATGAAAAAAAGATTGATTTTGGACATAATCCTTTTTCCATGCCTCAAGGGGGAGAAAATGCTCTTGCCTGTCAAGATCCTCTTACTATTAAAGCCTTTCAATATGATCTTGTTTGCAATGGTTATGAAATTGCATCAGGTGGAATTCGTAATCACTTACCAGAAATGATGCTTAAAGTTTTTGAACTTGTAGGACTTTCTAAGGAAGTTGTGAAAGATCGTTTCGGTGGTCTTTATCGTGCATTCCATTATGGGGCTCCGCCACATGGTGGTATGGCTGCGGGAATTGACCGCATCATTATGCTGTTGCAAGGTGTTAAAAATTTGCGTGAAGTTGCTTTATTTCCTATGAATCAACAGGCACTTGATCTTTTGATGAGTGCTCCGTCTGATGTGTCTCCTACACAATTACGTGATTTAGGAATCCGTATGGCTCCTACTCACAAAAATAGCTCATAAAATTGATTATGGATTGTTTTCATCTTTCTTATGCAGAGTGAAGTTTTGATGCCTCTCAAGAGCATCATGTGTGTGTGTGCGCTGTTTGTGAAATTTAGATAGACAAAAACGCCATTGTGTTGATTCTTTACGAGGCATTTTTATTCCTTGTTTCTATAGTGGCTCTTCCCCTTGTGGATAGGTGAGAAAATAATTATGATTGCTTGATCATGAATAAATTAGAAATGAAAGAATTCTATAATATTCGGGAGTCTCATTTTATTGAAGTTTTTACAACGTTGTAGCAGAGAATTGTGTCTCTTCGTTTTTATGAGAATAATGTGATTTTCCATTCTATCGACTTACTCTGAAAAGCTTAAATTTCATAAGCTTTGAACATTTTTTTAGTTTTTCATAGAAAAACTGAAGGGGATTGTTATACAATTTATCTGTATAATAAAAGATGATGTTTGAAAGCTGCTTTTGTCATTCCAGAAAAGATGAAATAACTCTTTGTGAGCAGTTAAATTATTATCGGATTTGACAAAGCTTTCAATAAATTACTTAGGGCAAGGGGGAAGGACATGTATAAATTTTTCAAATTGATATAATTTTCTGTTCATGTTCTAATTGCAGCGTTTGTTTTTATGTAATTGACTTTTAGTAAAAAAGCCGACTCATAGAAGATTTCATTAAATAAATCCTATAAAATAATTTCTTATTATTGTGGGAATTGTTGTTTTAATACTATGTCTGATAAAATGAATTTACCTTTTGATAAAGAACATATTGAACCAATAGAATTACGTTCTGCTTTACAGGAACGTTATTTGGCTTATGCACTTTCTACGATTACACACCGTGCATTGCCTGATGTGCGTGATGGATTGAAGCCTGTCCACCGGCGGATTGTTCATGCGATGCGTCTTCTCAAACTAAATCCTGGACAGTCTTATGCGAAATGTGCGCGGATTGTTGGTGACGTCATGGGAAAATTTCATCCTCATGGGGATTCGTCTATTTATGATGCCTTGGTGCGCTTGGCTCAAAGTTTTGCTGTTCGTTATCCGTTGGTTGATGGGCAAGGCAATTTTGGTAATATTGATGGTGATAATGCTGCTGCCATGCGTTATACGGAAGCACGTATGACTGAAGTGGCTGCATTGTTACTTGAAGGAATTAATGAGAATGCTATTGATTTTCGTTTAACCTATAATGAGGAAGATGAAGAGCCTGTTGTTTTACCAGGAGCTTTCCCTAATCTTTTAGCAAATGGTTCTTCTGGTATTGCTGTTGGTATGGCAACATCTATTCCACCCCATAATGTTGCTGAGCTTTGTGATGCAGCGCTCCATTTGATTGCGCATCCCGATGTAAATGATGAGGAATTAAATCAATTCGTTCTTGGTCCTGATTTTCCGACGGGGGGAATTTTAGTTGAACCTAAAAAAAGTATTGAGGAATCCTATCGTGTTGGGCGTGGATTTTTTCGCTTGCGTTCACGTTGGCATCAGGAGCCTGGTAGCCGTGGTTCTTATGTGATTGTTGTGACTGAAATTCCCTATCAGATTCAAAAGTCACGTCTTATTGAAAAAACAGCAGAGTTATTGCTTGCACGCCGATTGCCAATGCTTGAGGATATCCAAGATGAATCAGCAGAAGATATCCGCATCGTGCTTGTTCCTAAAAATCGGTCGGTTGATCCGGAACTTCTTATGGAATCCCTTTTTAAATTGACTGACTTTGAAGTAAGATTTCCCCTTAATCTGAATGTTTTGTCTTTGGGAAAAATACCTAATGTCCTTTCTTTGCGAGAAAGTTTGCAGCAATGGCTTGAACATCGTCAAGAAGTACTTATTCGTCGCTCTCATTATCGGCTTGATCAAATTGATAGCCGATTGGAAATTCTTCATGGATATCTGATTGCCTATTTAAATCTCGATGAGGTCATTCAGATTATTCGTGAAGATGATGAACCGAAAAAGAAGCTGATTAATCGGTTTGAATTAACAGAAAATCAAGCTGAAGCTATTCTTAATATGCGCTTGCGTTCTTTGCGTAAGCTTGAGGAATTTGAAATTCGTAAAGAATTTGAAAGTTTGAAAGCTGAAAAAGAAAAGCTAAAGAATTTGTTAGCTTCTCCTATAAAACAGTGGAAAATAATTTCAGAAGAAATCAAAAAAGTTCGAAACACTTTTGGTCCTGAAACACTCTTGGGGAAAAGACGTACGACGTTTGAAGAGGCACCAAGACATGATCTTGATGATATTCAACAAGCAATGATCGAAAAAGAACCGATTACTATTGTTATTTCTGAAAAGGGGTGGATGCGCACTTTGAAGGGACATTTGACCGATTATAAAGCACTTTCTTTTAAAGAAGGAGACAGTTTAAAGTTAGCCTTTCCAGCATTTACGACCGACAAGATTGTGCTGATCAGTACGGGGGGGAAGTTTTTTGCTATTGGTGCAAATAATTTACCTGGAGGGCGGGGACATGGTGAACCTATTCGTCTCTTAGTTGATATGGATGATGAGCACGATGTTCTCACAGCTTTTGTGCATCACGCCGAGGAAAAATTGCTTTTGGTTTCATCTCACGGTAATGGTTTTATTGTTTCTTCTGCAGAAGTGCTCGCCAATACACGAAAAGGAAAGCAAGTGATGAATGTGAAAGCTCCTGATAAGGTAAAGCTTTGTGTTCCGGTAAATGGTGATCATGTTGCTGTAGTCGGTGAAAACCGTAAAATGCTTATTTTTTCTATTGAACAAATACCAGAAATGAATCGCGGTAAGGGTGTTCGTTTACAGCGTTATAAAGAAGGTGTTGTTGTTGATGCCAAGACTTTTAATTTATCAGAAGGCTTAAGTTGGCAAGATACGGCTGAACGAATCTTTAACCGTCAAGCTGATGATCTCATTGAATGGATGGGAATGCGTGCGGGCGTCGGGCGTTTGGTTCCAAGAGGATTTCCAAAATCAGGAAAATTTATCAATTAAATGTATTTTATACACGGGAAAGTTCCCTATGGTTTTATGATTGTGTAAGATATTAATTTATAAAGATAATTTATTATTTTTATATTGAACGAAAAACCTAAAGCGTAAGTTTTTTCTATTTCGATCTTGTTCAGGTTAAATCAATCAAAACTGTTTTTTAACATTACAGCATTTATAGGTGCTGTCGTGAAATGATTTGATATTTCGAGAGCTGTACCTTTAAACAAACAATGTGAATGTTTAACACAAGAGTGTTCTATTTGGAGATGTTTTATTTTGTCTGATAGGTTTATCTTCTTATTGTTCAAGAGAGATGTTATTAATCTTTCGTAGTAATATTTATTCGTTAGGATTACTATGATATTGCCTAAAAAGATGACCACGTTCAGCCCATAAGACGAGAAGTATGGCAGTGAGACTCAGAAAGAAAAATCCTGCTGAGTTTGGGATGGTTGTTTCATCAAATTGTTGGGCAATAAAAAAGCTGAGTCCTGCACCGATAGATGTTTGAAGAAAGCCGGATACAGAAGAAGCTGTTCCAGCAATTTCCCCCACAGATTCGAGAGCGAGTGTATTGAAATTGGCCATAATGCCACCGCAGGCAAACATCAATATACAGAATAACAGCATGTAAAAAGCAAAAGGAAGGATACCATCTGTTAAGATAGAGCCAATAAACCATACACATGAAGTGATACAAAAGAGCAAAAGCATAGTATGAGCAATACGCCGCATTCCAAGGCGTCCAACGAGTTGAGAGTTCATGAATGATGAGAAAGCCTGAAATGCAGCACCAACTGCAAAGGCAATAGGGAACCAAAGTCCTAGATTATAGATCCCTTCATACGTTTGTTGTGATGTATTAACGGCGGTAAAGATACAGCCTAAAATAATCGAAGTTGCTAGTGTATAGCAAAGTGTTGTGCGATTGGTTATTACAATCCATAAATTATGTTTGACTGAAGAAAAGGAAAGAGAGCGTTGCGCATAAAGAGTTTCCGGCAAGCGGAATTGAATCCAAATCATCAACCCGAAACCAATCATTGCCATGAAAATAAAAATATATTGCCAATGTCCGAGCAGTAAAATGATCTGTCCTGTTGCGGGACCAACCATTGGTGCAACAAGAAAAACCATCATAACAATAGACATAACTTCTGCCATTTTTCGACCACTGTAAAGATCACGTACGACGGAAACTGTAAGAACCCGCATAGCAGCTCCTCCAATACCTTGTAAGATACGCAAAATAAGTAAGAGAGAAAAATCAGTTACAAAGGCACAACCAATCGCCGTAAATGAATAAAAAGCAAGACCAATAAGAATAAGTTTACGTCGCCCATACCTATCGCTTATTGGACCGAAAAATATTTGAGCAATACCATAGCTAATAAGATAACTCGAAATGATATAATGTTGATCATTTTCATTGAGAACATTTAAGCCATCTAAAATATTAGGCATAGCTGGCAGCATAATATCAACAGCTATAGCGTTAATAGCCATGAGCGAAGCAATAAGAATAACAAATTCTTTATAGCCAATTTTTTTTCTAATCGCATCACTATGCGTTTGTTCATCGACTGAATATGACATATGGCATCCTTGAAATAGAAATTTCGTCTGAAAACAGCTCTTTTTAAGAGTCTGAATAAAATGAAAGATACCTATGATTGATTACAGGGAATATTTTTTTCTTTCAAAAGTTCCTGTAACTCATTGTTTTGAAACATCTCTTTAACAATATCACTGCCTCCGACAAATTCACCCTTGATATACAGCTGTGGAATTGTTGGCCAATTTGAGTAATCTTTAATTCCTTGACGCAATTCGTTAGAAGTTAAGATATTAATTCCTTTATAATTCAATCCTAAATAGTCAAGGATTTGAACAACTTGTCCTGAAAACCCGCATTGCGGAGCGTCAGGTGTTCCTTTCATGAATAAAATGACGTCGTTTGTTTTAATCTCGTTGTCAATAAAATCATGAACAGTGGTCATTTTTATCCCTCGATATTTCAGATTTTTATAAGTGTGTAATTTATATTCATACTGTTTTTAATCGTATTAAATGAGTGAATGCAAGAAGAAATTTTAGATTATTTTGGGATATTTGTTTGCAACATTAAGGCATGAAGGTCATTTCCCATATTGCCTTTAAGGGCATCATAGACCATTTTATGTTGTTGAACACGGGTTTTACCACGAAAACTTTCAGAAATAACTTCTGCAGCATAATGTTCCCCATCTCCAGCAAGATCACGAATTGTTACAGTAGCATCAGGAATGCCTTCACGAATAAGCGTTTCAATTGCATGGGCACTCATTGCCATCATTATTCTCCTATGTTGTTCATTTTTTTATAAAGGCTGTTTAAGAGAAAAACAATTTTTACTCTTCACCCATAAATTGTGGAAACCAGTTTTCATAGGCTTTTGTGAGTTTGTCTATAGAAAGTTTTAGTATTCCATCTATATCAAGTGCATCACCTGCAACTTGACCTAGCTCTGTTAAAGAAACTGCACTTATTTGTGCGAGCTCTTTAAGACTATTAAGAGAGTGAGGTTTGACGGCTAAAAGATAACGTCCTTGGTCTTCTCCAAAAAGTTCTGCATGATGGGGTGATTTATTGCTTAATTTTACTTTGATTCCTTTACCTGCTTTAATCACCATTTCAGCAAGTGCTATCGCTAATCCTCCGTCAGAAATGTCATGAGCAGCATGAACAAAACCACGATGTATGACATCTCGAATAAATTGACCATGCTTTTTTTCAAGTTGTAAATCTACAGGGGGGGGGGGCACCTGCATCAATATTTAAAATGTTACGTGCATAGATTGATTGTCCTAAATGGGAGCCGCAATTTCCTACTAAAACAAGAATATCTCCATTTTGCATACCACTTATTGTTACCATTTTAGACCAATCATTAAGAAGACCTACACCAGCAATTGTGGGGGTTGGAAGAATGGCTTCCCCATTTGTTTCGTTGTAAAGAGAAACATTGCCTGAAACGATAGGAAAATCGAGGATTCTACAAGCTTCTCCTATACCTTTAATAGCAAAAACCAGCTGTCCCATAATTTCAGGTTTTTCAGGGTTACCAAAATTGAGATTATCTGTAGCAGCCAGTGGTGTTGCACCTGTCGTACTAATGTTTCGCCAGCATTCTGCGACAGCTTGTTTTCCTCCTTCATAAGGGTCTGCTTCACAATAGCGAGGTGTTACATCAGAAGAAAAAGCAAGAGCACGTTTGCTGTTGTTTCCTAAACGGATAACGCCTGCATCACCTCCTGGACAAACAAGGCTATTTCCTTGGATAAGAGTATCATATTGTTCATAAACCCATCGCCGAGAACTTTGATCAGCAGAATTCAATAAGCTCAGAAGCGCATCACCAAGATTTTCAACTTTTTTGACGTCTTCTGCTTTCAAGGATGTTTTTTTTGCCGGCTCACTCCAAGGACGATCATAAACAGGCGCTTCATCACCAAGTTCTTTGATGGGAAGATTGACAACTTCTTCCCCTTGATGAGATACACGAAAACGTAAATCATCGGTTGTTTTCCCAATGATAGAAAAATGCAACCCCCACTTATGAAAAATTGCTTCTGCTTGCTTTTCTAGTTCTGGTTTAAGAACCATGAGCATGCGCTCTTGACTTTCAGAAAGCATCATTTCATAGGCTGTCATGTTTTCTTCTCGAACAGGAACTGTATCGAGATTAAGCTGTATCCCTAGATTTCCTTTTGCACCCATTTCAACAGCAGAAGAGGTAAGTCCTGCTGCCCCCATATCTTGAATAGCAACTACGGCTCCAAGTTCCATGAGCTCTAAACATGCTTCAAGAAGACATTTTTCTGTAAAAGGATCACCTACTTGAACAGTTGGGCGTTTTTCACTGATTGAATCATCAAATTCAGCAGAGGCCATTGTTGCTCCACCGACACCATCACGTCCTGTTTTTGCACCAAGGTAAACAACAGGGAGTCCGATGCCTTGTGCTTTAGAATAAAAAAGGGCGTCTGTCTTTGCAATACCGGCGACAAAAGCGTTAACAAGGATATTGCCATTATAACGCTCATCAAAATTTACTTCTCCACCAACCGTTGGAACACCAAAAGAATTGCTGTAACCACCTATTCCAGAAACAACACCAGAAACAAGATGGCGTGTTCGTGGGTGATCAGGAGCACCAAATCGCAATGCATTTATAGCAGCAACAGGACGGGCTCCCATTGTAAAGACATCACGTAAAATACCACCAACACCTGTCGCTGCACCTTGATAAGGTTCAATATAAGAAGGGTGGTTATGGCTTTCCATTTTGAAAACAACACATTGTCCTTCGCCAATATCAACAACACCAGCATTTTCACCAGGTCCTTGGATGACACATTTTCCTTCTGTCGGAAGAGTTTTTAGCCATTTTTTAGATGATTTATAGGAACAATGCTCGTTCCACATTGCAGAAAAAATTCCTAGTTCAGTAAATGTGGGTTCTCTACCGATTAACGTCAGGATACGTTGATATTCATCTTCTTTTAGCCCGTGTTGTGCAATGAGTTCTGGTGTAATAGTGATGTTATTGCAAGGCTTCATGAGTATTTATCCGTCAAATTAATCGAAATTTAGTATTTTTATTTTTTTACCTAGCAGCTTATATTATAAACAATAATGTTGTTTAATAATAAAAATATTTATAGACAGTAAGCTGAAGATTTTGTCCGTTTGTTTGGTGGGATTTAAGACTAAAAATGGTCTTAAATAATTATGTGTTTAGAAAATAATATCCATTGTTGTTTGTGAAGAGCTTTGTTTATAGATTTATGATGCGAGAAATGGTATAAATCCTTGTTTTTTTAAATTATGGAGCGCGAGTACTTTTGCAGCATTATCCATTTACTAACTCTAAAGCACTTTGAAAAAGTAAACGACCGTCAGTACCTCCGTGGGCGGGTTCAATAAAGTTTTCAGGATGGGGCATCATACCAAGAATATTACCAACTTTATTAACAATACCAGCAATATCTTTCATTGAGCCGTTCGGGTTTGTATTTTCTGCATAGCGAAAAACAATTTGTTCATTGTCTTCCATTTGTTTCAATGTTTCACTATCAACAAAATAATTTCCGTCATGATGGGCAACAGGACAACGAATAATTTGTCCTTTAGAATAATATCGAGAAAATTTTGTCTTGGCGTTAACGACTTCAAGTTTGATTTCACGACAAACAAATTTTAAAGAAGCGTTACGCATTAAAGTACCGGGTAATAATCCTGCTTCCAACAAAATTTGAAATCCATTACAGATACCTATTATTGTCGTACCTTCTTGTGCTTTTTCACGAATGGCTTTTAAGACGGGAGTTCGCGCTCCAATTGCACCACATCTTAAGTAGTCGCCATAGGAAAAACCACCAGGAATAATAATAACATCTACATCTGGAATTGTTGTTTCTGTTTGCCAAATTTTTAGTGGCTCAACTCCCGTTATATGATGTAATGCTGCAACCATATCTCGATCACGATTTAATCCAGGAAGTTGAATGATGGCAGTTTTCATGAGCGTTTCACTTACAGAAGTTTGATTGTATAATTTTCAATGACAGTATTTGCGAGTAACTCTTCACACATTTGTTCAAGTTTTTTCTTTGCAGTTTCAGAAGGTAGATCATCAAGAACAATATCAAAAACCTTTCCTTGACGAATAGATTGAATGCCTTCGAAAGCCAAACTTTTTAAAGCACCGACAATCGCTTCTCCTTGTGGATCAAGAACGCTTTCTCTTAAAGTAACTGTAATGCGTGCTTTCATTTTTTGCTTCCTGCTTTTTAAAAGAACCTCTCCTTTGAAGAGGGGTGTTTGTATAAGGTGATGTTTTTTATCTTGTTTTTACTTTACGAGAACGGGACCACTTGGTCGTGTTGGTTCGTTTTCATTCATAATACCAAGACGTTTGGCAACTTCTTGATAGGCATTAATAAGCCCTCCCATATCACGACGAAAACGGTCTTTATCCATTTTTTCTTGTGTGTGCATATCCCATAGTCGTGCAGAATCAGGAGAGATTTCATCAGCAAGAACAATGCGCATTGTTTCATCTTCCCACAGGCGACCAAATTCCATTTTAAAATCAATTAATTGGATGTTAACACCGGCAAAAAGCCCAGAAAGAAAATCATTAATACGAATTGAAAGTTGCATGATATCTTCTATCTCTTGTGGGACAGCCCACCCAAAAGCTGTGATATGTTCTTCCGTTACCATAGGATCATCGAGAGAATCATTTTTATAGTAGAATTCAATGATGGATTGCGGAAGCGGGGTTCCTTCTTCCAGTCCTAAACGCTTAGCAAGAGAGCCGGCAGCAACATTGCGAACAACAACTTCCAATGGAATGATTTCCACCGCTTTAATAAGCTGTTCGCGCATGTTTATACGTTTGATAAAATGTGTTGGGATGCCCAAACGTCCAAGATGGCTAAAAATATGTTCCGAAATTCGGTTGTTTAAAACTCCCTTTCCGTCGATAATTTCATGTTTTTTTGCATTAAAGGCAGTTGCATCATCTTTAAAAAATTGAATATAAGTCCCTGGTTCAGGTCCTTCATATAAAATTTTAGCCTTGCCTTCATAAATACGGTGGCGACGATTCATCATGATTCTCTATTTATCTTGAGAGGTTTTTAATAACATTAATAAATGATACTATCCTAATTGATAGAATTTCTCAATGATATTGCTATGATACTTTTATAATTTTTATCATTACACGTTTACCCAAAGGTGAAGATACATAAGTGATGAGAAAGAAGATCACCTCTTTTGGATCAAATTTTTGCAAGAAAGTGAGAGAGGACCATAAGCCCTTCAGGCCAAGGTCCGTGTCCGGATTCTGCGTTAATATGGCCAGAATACCCAGCATCAACAAAGAGTGATCCCCAATCATTGGCAATTTTTTCTGCTACTGAAAATTGACAAAACTCATCGTTGCGACTAGCTATGACAATAGAAGGAAAAGGAAGCTTTTGGCGATGATAGGGGCCAAATGTCATTAAATGTTTGGGACGTATTTTTTCATTGGCGACATCTGGAGGTGCAACAAAGAAAGCGCCACAAATTTTTTCTGTATTTTGTACAGTTGCATGAATAACACTGGGAACTCCTAATGAATGAGCAATAAGCATAACAGGCCTTTGAGCTTTTGCGATGGCGGTTTTAACTTTGTTAACCCACTCTTCACAAACAGGCTTTGACCAATGGAGTTGTTCAATGCGGCTGGCTGTCGACAATTTTTTTTCCCAGCGTGTTTGCCAATGATCTGGACCAGATCCTTTGTAGCCAGGAACAATAAGAATATCGAGTTGATTTGCTTTCATGAATTGTTTTCTTTGTTACAACAGATTTTTGATCATAGGTGGAATGGATTTTGGTTTTCTATGTCGCTTTATTGTTCTTCAAAAACACGTTTAAAAATCGTATTGATATGTTTGGTGTGGTAAGAAAGATCAAATTTTTCGCGAAGTTCTTCTTCACTTAAAGCTTTGGTAACATCTTTGTCGTTGAGGAGTTCTTCTAAAAAATCTTTTCCTTGTTCCCAAACTTTCATCGCATTTCGTTGTACAATCCGATAAGAATCTTCACGACTAATCCCTGCTTGTGTGAGGGCTAAAAGAACCCGTTGCGAGTGAACAAGACCGCGGAATTTATTGAGATTTTTTTGCATATTTTCTGGATAGACAATGAGATTTTCAATGACAGATGTGAGGCGAGAAAGAGCAAAATCAAGTGTAATCGTCGCATCTGGAGCAATATAACGCTCAACAGATGAATGAGAAATATCACGTTCATGCCAAAGAGCTACATTTTCCATGGCTGGGAGTGCAAATGCACGTACCATGCGGGCTAATCCAGTTAAATTTTCTGTTAAAACTGGATTACGTTTATGAGGCATTGCCGATGAACCTTTTTGCCCAGGTGAGAAATGTTCCTCTGCTTCAAGAACTTCTGTTCGTTGTAAATGGCGTATTTCTATTGCTAGCCTTTCAATAGAGGAAGCAATAACACCAAGTGTTGCAAAAAACATAGCATGACGATCTCTTGGTATTACTTGGGTGGAAACCGGTTCAGCACGCATCTTCAAGGCTTTTGCTACATGTGCTTCAACGCGTGGATCGATATTTGCAAAAGTTCCTACAGCTCCTGAAATCGCGCAAGTAGAAATTTCTTCTCGTGCGGCAAGAAGACGTTTGCGACAACGGGAAAATTCAGCGTATGCAAGAGCAAACTTGATTCCAAATGTTGTCGGTTCGGCATGAATGCCATGACTCCGCCCAATGGTGATTGTCTCTTTATGCTCAAAAGCACGTCTTTTTAATGCTTCAAGAAGTTGATCTATATCCTCTAGCAAAATATCACTCGCACGCATCAATTGAATGTTCAGCGTTGTATCGAGAACATCAGATGATGTCATGCCTTGGTGGATAAAACGTGCTTCTGGTCCAATGAATTCAGCTAGGTGGGTTAGAAATGCGATAACATCATGTTTGGTAATTGCTTCAATTTCATCAATGCGATTGATATCAAATTTAGCTGCTGCCCCTTTT
The DNA here is from genome assembly GCF_042196265.1 of Bartonella sp. AP1QHHD. Lineage (NCBI taxonomy): Bacteria > Pseudomonadati > Pseudomonadota > Alphaproteobacteria > Hyphomicrobiales > Bartonellaceae > Bartonella > Bartonella sp. AP1QHHD. Next base: position 12,644 of record NZ_JBHIPW010000054.1, on the reverse strand, counting down.
TCCCAAATGACTTTGGCGGCTTCTTTCGGAATAATCCCTAAGTGAGCAAGGGCATCACAGGCATGGGCTTCAATTTCAAACCAAATACGATATTTTGTTTCGGGAGACCAAATTGTTACCATTGCAGGGCGGGAATAACGTGCGATCATCATTTTTTTCCTTGTTGTGAGAGGATTGCGGCTTGGCGCAATGCATTAATACGTGTTCTGTAAAGCTCTTTATTTCCATCTTTATAAATTGCAGAGCCTGCGACAAATACATTTGCACCAGCTTTTGCAACTATCCCAATTGTATCAACGGTGATACCACCATCAACTTCAAGATCAATAGGGCGGTTTGCAATCATGCTTTTAACGCGCTTAATTTTATCTTTTATTTCTGGAATAAAACTTTGTCCACCAAAACCGGGATTGACCGTCATGATGAGAATGAGATCTAATTGATCAAGCAAATATTCAAGTACATGTTCAGGGGTGCTTGGATTGAGTGCGATTCCTGCTTTTTTCCCCATTTTTTTGATTGTTTGTAATGAACGATGAAGATGTGGACCTGCTTCAGCATGAATAGTTATAATATCTGAACCTGCTTTTGCAAAAGCTTCTAAATAAGGGTCTACTGGTGCGATCATCAGGTGGACATCAAATATTGCTTTTGTTAATGGGCGCAGAGCTTTGACGATTTCAGGACCAAAGGTGATGTTAGGAACAAAGTGCCCATCCATAATATCAAGATGAAGCCAATCTGCACCAGCATCAACAACATCTAACATTTCTTGTCCAAGTTTAGAAAAATCAGAAGCCAAGAGAGAAGGCGAAATGAGATGAGAATGGGGCATTAAAATCTCCTTAGATTGGCAGTTTTTATCATATCGCTGTGTATACACAAATATTTTTTGTGTTATGACGGAAAAGAAAAAATATGTATTATAGGTCTTTTTATGGAAAGATTGCTTAAAATTTTAAAGCTTTATAAGTGAAAGATATGTCGAATCATAAAACATATTTGATGCCTGAACTTCAACATAAACATACTATTGCGGTTTCTTCCCAAGAATATCGAGATGCCATGAGTCTTTTTGCAGGAGCTGTGCATATTGTGACAACAAATGGTATTAAGGGAAGACGTGGGGTGACTGTTTCGGCGTGTTGTTCTTTATCTGATAATCCTCCAACCCTTCTTGTTTGTCTCATGCGTCATAATTTAAAGAATCAGGTGTTTATGGAGAATGGAAATTTTTGTGTTAATAGCTTGGCAGGAAAACATCGCTCATTAGCGGATGTTTTTTCGAGGCGTTGCAATTCTACACAAAATGAGCGTTTTGATGTTGCTCAATGGGGAGCTTTGCAAACGGGGGCGCCCAGTCTTTCAGACGCTCTAGCGTCGTTTGATTGTCGTTTGATTTGTTGGCACGAACACGCAACTCATTGTGTTTTGATTGGTGAGGTTGTTGCAATTAACTGTAATCAAGAAAAAGATGCTTTGATGTATTTGAAACGTGAATATCACACTTTGCCTTTATAAAGATTTTATTTTTTTGCATTGATGAAATGATTTATTGTTGCTTCATTTAGATTTTAAACAATGTAGAGAGTAGGGGAGGGATGGCTCTGATATCTGATTTCCTTCTTTTTAAGGTTTTTCAATAAGCGAGAAAAATGATTCTGGATGAGATTTGATCAAGAATCCAATCTACATAAAAAAGCGATCAAACCTAAACAGTGCATTTAGATATATTCGTCGATTGTTATGAAAAAACATTTTACTCTTGTGTTGATGGGTATTGCACAATATATAGACCACACATAGCATATGTGGAGGTTTTTTATTGCATGAGCGAAGAGATTGATGGTCAATATCGCCCTAGTGAAGATGAGCCTTTTATGAATGAGCGGCAAAAGGCGTATTTTCGTGCTAAATTGGTTTCTTGGAAGAATGATATATTAAAAGAAGCTCGTGAGACTTTGGAAAATTTGCAGGAAGAGAATGTTGGTCAGCCCGATTTGACTGATCGGGCTTCTTGTGAAACTGATCGTACAATCGAATTACGTGCTCGTGATCGTCAGAGGAAACTTATTTCAAAAATAGATGCTGCTTTAGAGCGCATTGATAATGGGACATACGGTTTTTGTGAAGAAACCGGCGAACCCATTAGTATAAAGCGTCTTGAGGCTCGGCCGATAGCCGTTTTGTCATTGGAAGCGCAAGAACGTCATGAACGACGTGAAAGAGTTTATCGCGATGATTAAGGTTATTGAGATGATAAACAAACGAAATTCGTGGTGATAAAATTGTATATTTTATTTTTGAGGGGTAGGAATGAATAAAGATGGTTCTTGCCGCCCCTCAATTTCGGCGGTGATGGCTGAATCTTTTACTGCTTGATTCGTAAAAGGAGAGGGACTTTTATCCGATATATCGTTTCTTTCTGGAAGGGCGGAATTTAGATGTGTGTGTGTTTCTCTTTTTTGTATTTTTGATGTACCAGTAATATCAGATTCTACAACCACATCTGTTAATCCGCCAATAAGGAGCAAATGTTCTTTATTATCGCAACGGACTAAAACAAGGCGGCGTGCTCGATCTATAGAAATTACTTCACATAATGCTAATCGTGATAGACTTTTTTTTCTATTAATGCTGTATCTTCCCGTACCTAAGCGACGTAAAAACACGATAATTACGGTAATAGCTGCGATTGTTATTATAAAAAGCAAAAAGCTTATCGTTATGTTTGCAGCAGATACACCTATTTGCTCTGATAACCAGATATACATAGATTTTCTCCCATTTTGGATGGAAATATTATTTTTTATTGAGATAAATTTATAAACATACCCTCAAAAGGTTCACTTATAATGGTAAGAAATAAACTTTTGAATATTAAGCGAGCTTATCTTAGATAATATCATAGTATATACTTTATAACAACATAACAACGAATATAAAGGAAGTTTTGTGACATAAGAAATAGCTATAAGCTAAGGCAAAGAGAGATGGATAAAGATTTTGAGAATAATGAAAGATCAGCGTCTTCGTTTCATCGGAGAGTTGTGATTTTTGGTGTTGTTTTTGTATTAGGTTTTCTTTTCATTGTGGGTATTTTAGGTTTTTTTTATACACAAAACTATTTGCAACAGGCGATATCAATATCTTTTTTGATTCTAGCTATGATCGGTGTTGCAACACTCGTTTTGTGTGGAATGGGAATTTTAAGATATCATGTGTGGTCGCATGAAGATTTTGATTTTAGCATCTTTAATAGGAGCGATGATACAATTGTAATCTCTGATCTTTCTGGTTTTGTTTATTATTCTAATCAAAACTATCGAAAAATTCTGACCTATAAGCCTGAAGTGTCTTGTTATAGGGTTATTGCGGATCTTCCAGGAGCTGGTGCACTCTCGTACCGCTTAAAGGTTGCAGCCTGTAATAATCTTGCAGCGCAAGAGGAATTAAGAGTAGAACAGCCAATTTTTACTGATTCTACACCAAAAAAATCTGTTTGGTATAATATTTCCGTTCAACCTATCACAAAACAGAAAAAAAAGCTTTTATTTTGGCGTATTACTGATATTTCGCACTTACAACAAACGCGAGAAGTTTTTTTCTCGAACCTTCAAGAGGCTATCAATCACTTGGATCAAGCTTCTATTGGTTTTGTATCCGTTAATAGACAAGGAACTATTCTTTATGCCAATGCGCCTTTTGCAGAATGGTTCTCAATTGATTTAGCGAATTTCTCAATTGGTCAACATAATTTTGATTCGTTATTTGATAGCGTTGGCGCTAAGAGCTCATGGAGTGATATCTGTTTGCAAACCAACAGATATCAAAGTTCAGGTTACTCTTTACCTTATAGGTTTTCGTTATGTTTAAATTCACACACGACTTGTGAGAAAATATTCCATTGTCTTATATCTGTTTCTTCTCTCTTAGAAGAGGAGGCCATTTATCGTATTGTGATCATTCCACAACAAATACAAAAAGAAGAGGATGATCAATTAAAATTACCCAGTATATTAGGAGAATATTTTGATGCGAGTCCTTTTGCAATAGCTGTGGTGGATCATGCAGGGCAATTGGTTCATATGAATAAAGCTTTTTCATCACTTACGGGATGTATGGACAAAGCTGTCAATTTTTATGATGTTATTTCTCGTCGTGATTGTGTGCAGTTAGAGCGTTCTTTTCAGAGAATTGCGACAAATAAAAATTATTTTGTTTCTCTAGAAACTGTTTTAGAAAAAAATGAAGAATGCCATTTACGGCTCCATATTATGTCTGTACCGCCCTATCACAGTGATGCATTGCAAGATTTGCTTATTATCTCTGTGATTGAAACAACCGAACAAAAAACTCTTGAAGATAAAATGATGCAAAGTCAGAAGATGCAAGCTGTAGGACAGTTGGCTGGCGGCATTGCTCATGATTTTAATAATGTTTTAACAGCAATTTTAATGTCGTGTGATCTTCTTTTAAATACGCATCGTAGTTCTGATCCTGCTCATGCTGATCTGATCAATATTAAAAACAATGCTAATCGTGCAGCTGCTCTTGTCCAGCAATTATTAGCTTTTTCTAGAAAGCAAACACTTCGACCTGAAGAAGTTGATTTTACTGAATTTTTATCAGATATCCGCAATCTTATTTTACCACTTTTGGGGAATAATATTCAGTTAAAAATTATCCATGGAAGAGATTTGTGGAGCGTTGAAGTTGATCAAGCATCTTTTCAGCGTGTTATTATGAATTTGGTTATTAATGCGCGTGATGCCATGTTAGATGGAGGTATTGTTACGATTGCGACAAATAATATTACAAAGCAACAAAGTGCTGAATTTAATCATCTTGGATTAGCAATTGGCGAGTATGTGCAATTGACTATTTCAGATACAGGGGCTGGTATATCTGCTGCTATACAAGAAAAAATGTTTGAGCCATTTTTTACAACAAAAGAAGTTGGAAAAGGAACAGGACTTGGTTTATCAATGGTTTATGGAATTATCAAGCAGAGCGGTGGGTATATTTATTGTGAAAGTAAAGAAGGTGAAGGAGCAATATTTCATATTTTTCTTCCCCGTTATATCCCCAATATAAAAGGAGAAATTTCTCAAAAGATTGAAAAAGATGAAGAGAAAGATAAAAATATAGACTTAACAGGATCTGCGACTGTTTTATTGGTTGAAGATGAAGATGCGGTCAGAATGGGGGGGGTAAGAGCTCTTCAAATGAGAGGATATACGGTTTTAGAGGCAGCAAGTGGGGTGGAAGCACTCTCTATTCTTGAGGAACAAAAAGGAGATGTTGATATTATTGTTTCCGATGTGGTGATGCCAGAAATGGATGGACCCACTTTATTGAAGGAAGTCCGTAAAAACTATCCTGGTATCAAATTTCTTTTCGTTTCTGGATATGCAAAAGATGCTTTTGCTAAAAATCTTCCACAAGATGCTGTTTTTGGTTTTTTATCTAAACCTTTTACACTCAAACAGTTAGCTCTAACAGTTAAAGAAACACTTTCGTCATGAGCAAAAAATTATGCAATAGAAAATTGCGTATTTTAAGATTTTTTAGGCGAAATACGAGAGTATTTTGATAAATAGTGTTTATGATAATGCCATAGAACTGAATAAAGAAGAATTTTGAAAATGAACTAAAATTCAAAAACACCACATATTTTGTGCAAAAATTTATGAAGAGATGGACTCTATTATGTCAACATTTCATAGAGATTTTCAATTGTAGAAACTGAGCAAAAACTATGTGTAAAGCATTGAAATATGCTGATTAATAGATTGTTGATACACTCAAAAAGATAAAAGCTGTTGTTGCGTATCTATCATTTTGCTCTTTCCTTCAATAAATGCTTTTAAAGCTTCGGGGTAGAGTTTATGCTCTACTTTAAGAACTCTTTGTGCTAAGCACTCAGCAGTATCATGGGGATAGACTGGAACGGCTGCTTGGGCAAGGATTTTTCCTGCATCCATGTCTTCTGTAACAAGATGAACAGTGCAACCCGTGATTTTTACACCTGCTTGTAAAGCTTTTTCATGTGTGTTTAAGCCTTTAAATGAAGGCAAAAGAGAAGGATGAATGTTTAAAATTCGTCCTTCATAAAGTTTTACAAAACGTGGTGAGATAAGACGCATATACCCTGCAAAGCAGAGAAAATCCGGTTTATATTGATCTAAAATCGTAAAAATATTTTCTTCATGCTCTTCTTTTGTTTTGTAAATTTTACGATCAACAATATGAATAGGTAAGTTATGGTTTTGCGCCTTTTCAATACCGTTTGCGCGCGGATTATCGCAAATAACCGCGACGATTTCAGCAGGATATTCTTTTTGTTGACTAGCTTGAGCAAGGGCGACCATATTGGACCCATTACCAGAAATAAAAACGACAATTTTTTTTTCATAAATGCAGTACCCCTTTATAAAGTATTCCTTTATTTTGATCTTGGCATTTTGTTAAAATGCCAAGGGGAGTCACCGTTTCTCCTTTTCTTTCAAGAGCTTGTGTAATTGTTTCAGCTGCATGCTGTGCTACGATAATGATCATGCCAATACCACAATTAAATGTTCTTAACATTTCTGTTTCTTCTATTTTACCTTGTTTGGCAATCCATGAAAATACTGCTGGAACATTGATGCTAGAAAGATTAATTTCAGCGCAGAGAGAGGATGGAAGGACACGTGGAATATTTTCAGGAAAACCTCCACCCGTAATATGAGCAAGAGCTTTAATCCCTTCATATTTTTGCATGATGGGAAGAAGCGATTTTACATAAATGCGTGTTGGTGTAAGAAGTGCTATACCAAGGCTGCTTTCGGGGGAAAAAGGGGCAGGGTCATTCCATTTGAGATAATTTTGCTGGATGATTCGTCGAACAAGCGAAAAGCCATTGGAATGAATTCCAGAGGCGCTTAGACCTAATATAATATCACCTTCTGTCAAATCTTTTGAAGGGAGTAGCTTGCTACGTTCGCATGCTCCAACAGCAAAACCAGCTAGATCATAATCTCCCTCTGCATACATTCCTGGCATTTCTGCAGTTTCTCCTCCAATAAGGGCAGCACCGGCTTGTTTACATCCTTCTGCAATACCGGAAACAATCGCAGCTCCTTGTTCAGGGTCAAGCTTTCCAGTTGCAAAATAATCCAGAAAAAAGAGAGGTTCAGCCCCTTGTACGAGTAAATCATTGACACACATAGCTACAAGATCAATACCTACAGTGTTATGGTGACCTACTTCAATGGCAATTTTTAATTTTGTTCCCACACCATCATTGGCTGCTACTAGGATAGGATCCGTAAAGCCTGCTGCTTTTAAATCAAAAAGTCCACCAAAACCGCCAATTTCTGCATCTGTTCCGGCTCGTTTTGTTGCGCGTATAAAGGGTTTAATTTTTTCTACCATGGCATTACCCATATCGATGTTTACACCGGCTTTTGCGTAGGTAAGACCAGCTTTGGATTTATCCCCAGCCTTGGATTTATTATTTGTAAGATCTTGATTGCTCATTGGAGCCTTCCTTTAATGGAAAATCAGGTTTTGATATTATGCAATGCCATGATAGAGTTCTCTCTGCAAGAGATATTGATAAGAAAATAAGCAACTTTTCTTGTACCTTATTTTGAAGTTGTTTATAATTTTTTGTGAAGAATTTTTTAGGATATTTTATGAGCAAGATATCAGATAATCACGGACAGTCCTCTTGGCAGCTTATGAGAAAGAAAGTGAGTGAGAATACATCTCGTGATCGTTATAAGACTTATGTGCCAGCGTATACTCAATTACCTTTGCCGAATAATATGAAAAGACAAATCTTTTTTTGGCTTGGTACGCTGATTTTTTTCATTCTTTTTATGTTTGTTTTTGGATCCATTTTGCTTCCTTTTGTGGCAGGGATTGTGTTGGCTTATTTTCTCAATCCCATTGTTCAATTACTTGAAAAATTTGGTATTCGTCGTGTGTTTGGGACTGTCCTTATCACCCTATTTATTGTTATTACCTTTGTTGCTGCTTTAATTATTTTGATTCCTGTTATTAGTTGGCAAATACAGCAATTTATGAGTGATGGTTTACCTGTTTACATTAATCGTATTCAAACCTTTTTTGTTGAGCATGATTTTGATTGGTTAAGGCGCTATTTTGGAAGTGATCCAAATGAATTACGGAATAATATTAAAGGATTTTTGGGAGAAGGTTCGGATTTTATTACGTCTCTTTTGAATTCACTTTTAAAGTCAGGAAAATCAATCGTTAATATCGTTAGCCTATTTGTTGTGGCACCTGTGGTGGCATTTTATATGTTATTAGATTGGCCACGTATGGTAACAGCAATCGATTCGTTAATACCGCGTGATCATCTTGAAACTGTTCGTAGTATTTTTCATGAAATGGATAGAGCTATTGCAGGCTTTGTTCGTGGACAAGGAACAGTTTGTCTCATATTGGGAGGCTATTATGCTATTGGTTTAACGATTGCAGGACTCAATTTTAGTCTTTTGATTGGTATGTTTATTGGTCTTATTAGCTTTGTTCCTTATATCGGCACAATGAGTGGCTTGGTCCTTTCTGTTGGTATTGCATGGGTCCAGTTTTATCCCAATAATTGGGGGGGAATCATCGTTGTGATGGCACTTTTTTTAATTGGTCAGTTTATTGAAGGTTATATCCTTCAACCCAAGCTTGTAGGTTCATCAGTGGGATTACATCCCGTATGGTTGATGTTTTCACTTTTTGCTTTTTCTTCACTCTTTGGTTTTACTGGTATGCTTGTTGCTATTCCTGCGGCAGCGGCTGTTGGCGTTTTAGTTCGTTTTGCTCTTCATACTTATCTGAGTTCTCAGATGTATTCGAGAAGCGGAAATTCGGAGCCGCTAAAATGAATGGGCGTGAAACGCAATTATCTTTAAATTTTCCTTATGATCCGATTTTTCAATTTGAGGATTTAGTGGTAACGGAAAGCAATCGTATGGCTTTTCAGCTTATTGATCACTGGCCCAATTGGAGCTTACCTATTGCAGTTTTGGTTGGTAAAGAAGGCTCTGGAAAAACGCACTTTTCTAATATATGGCTCCAAAAAGCAGATGCTTTCAGGATTCAGCACAATGAAATTGATCAGGCTATTACTATGGCTTCTTTAGGCAGATCATTTTTAATAGAGGATATTGATGCAGGTGAAATCAATGAGACAGAACTTTTTCATTTAATTAACAGTATTAAGCAAGCAAATCTTGATGCACGACAAGCTACTTTATTGATGACGGCACGAACACTTCCTTCCGCTTGGAATTTAATGTTAAATGATCTAAAAAGTCGTCTTAATTCGGTAATGTTCGTTGAAATTAATCAGCCTGATGATGCATTGTTAACAGCTGTTGCATTTAAGCTTTTTTCAGATAGGCAACTTATTGTACATCCAGATACGGTTTATTATCTTGTAAGTCGTTGTGAACGTTCTTTATTTTCATTGAAGCGTGTTATTGATTCTGTTGATCAGTTGGCATTACAAAGAAAAAGAAAAATAACACGTTCTGTTATTGCTGAAGTTTTGAATAGAAGAAATTCGTAAATACTCCTTATCATGGCTTACTTATTCTGTCCTTCTACTATCGTTTCAATACGTGGAAAGACAAGTCATTTAAATTTTCTCCTTTTTGGATATCTATATAAGAGTAAAAAATAATATTTTTTACTTTTGTCATGTGTTTATTTTAAATAGCTTTGAGATTTTATTGTATGATGTTGAATTCTTTCCATCTTCGCATTTGAAAATTTTTCTAAAAAGAGCGCTTTATTTTATTTATAATGAAATCTTTGTGCTTTGAAAAAATGTTTGTTGTTTATGGATTTGGATTGTAGAAGATTCTAGAATTTTTAATAAAAGAGTCCTTGGGAAGATAGAAAAAGAGAGGAAAAAGCTTAATACAGCTGAATTTTTTGGCTTATGTGCTCTTTGGAAAAGTTTTTCTATGATATTTAAGTCGTTTTTTTCTAAAATTGTATCTGTGGAATGCATTTTGATACAGTGAGAGCTTGCTTAAAAAAGGACAAAAATTATGAAGTCCTTATAGAGAAATTCATTCTTTTTTAATATAGATTGGATTTTCTTACGGAAGTTATTTTCTACTATTTGTCAATAAATTTGTTATTGAGTAGAGGGAAAAATTAAAAAATGTGCTTTTTTGTAAAGAAATGCAACAAAATTAAAAAAAAGTGTGTTTTTCTCTTGCACTTCTGTTGTGAAAATTTTAGGAAATGTGCATCAAGTAAATGTAAATGGCGGAGCGTAGCGCAGCCTGGTAGCGCACCTGATTTGGGATCAGGGGGTCGTAGGTTCGAATCCTATCGCTCCGACCATATTTGATTGAGTGTGTGAGAATGACCCAATTGGGTACGTGTGGTGAGAAACTATCATTCAAGCGTTGTGTAATCTGAAGGAAAAAGGCATGATCGCACGTATTTATAGTCCTGCTAAGACAGCTATGCAGTCAGGTAAGGGGAATACAGGTTTTTGGATTCTAGAGTATGAGCCGGTGAAAGCGAAAATGCTTGAACCTCTTATGGGCTACACGGCAACGTCTGATATGAATAATCAGGTAAGAATCCGATTTAATAGGAAGGAAGAAGCGATTGCTTTTGCGCGTAAGAATGCTATCTCTTACCGTGTAGAAAAGAAACATACGTCGATTCGACGTGCTATTTCTTATTCTGATAATTTTCGCAGTGATCGGCAGCATTCTTGGACACATTGAATTAAAGATGCTATTTTGAATTGAGAAAATAATCAGTTGGGTCCCGTAGCTCAGCTGGATAGAGCAACGGCCTTCTAAGCCGTGGGTCACAGGTTCGAATCCTGTCGGGATCACCATGTTTAAATGATATTAATAGGCTATAAAAAGTTAGAGAGTTTTCCTTTTATTCTATTAGCTTATTTTTCTGTAAACTCCCGAACCTTTTTGATGTTTTTTGGTTGATTTTGTTGCTAAACGTTTTCTGTTGACTGTTTTAGTATAAAATGATGCTGTTTTCTCTTTTTTCAGTAAAAATTGCTTTTGATTGCTGAAACTTTAGCATTGCATATTCTTGCCGCGTGTTGCTACTATATCACATGCTTTAGGAAACAGATTACAAAAACTCTTTTTTATGAGCTTCTTTTCATCTTTCTGAAAATGAATATTTTATTTCTTAGATTAGATTTAAGCATTGCGGCTAGTGCTGGTGAAATTGCCAAAAAACATCTATTGTGATTTTTTTATTTTTTATGAATAATATTATTACGTTTTTTAGCATGATCTTTGGTAAGATCGATTTTGATTAGATACAAGGCATGATGGATTCGATTTAGAACAGTTTATGAAACATTGAAGAATAAAAACGATATCTGTTTATGATGAGAATTTACAGATGGCACAAGAGGTGGAAAATATCTTCTTGTCTTGGAAGCTGTGATTCATAACGAATTACTTCTTTATAGTTTTTTCGTATAAAAAGATGTTATATGTGCCGTCCAGATAAGATATTGTTTTTTCAATGAGAGACACTTGCGGACAATTTGATTTAACATGATTGTCACTGTTTCTCAGGTAGGGTTATAGGTTTCATCAATGTTTAGGTTTTCTTAGTCTTATAGGTTTAAGAATGTATACTGTATATTTATATGAATGAAGATAGATTGTATCTTAGAGTTAAATTTTTAGATTTCATATTTACATTTTCAAATGTTTTTTCTTATTTCTTTATAGTTTGTACATCATGTGAAAAGTATTTTAATATTGGATAACAATCACATTAAAATGTTATGCAGATGAGCTCTGAAGATCTAAACTCATACGGTTCAAGGTGATCATTATTTCAATAAGAATACAGTGTGAGGAGAATGCCATTTTACAGGCTTTGTTTTAAGAGATATCTCTTAAAGCTCACTTCACGCTGGCGCTCATAAATGGTATATAAAAAGCAAGTAAAATAAAATAGTTATGTCTAATATGGGGGAATAGGTGAATCTTGATTCTATTGAGTTTTTTTGCCTCTATCCCTCATCTTTTTGAAGCTTTTTTATCGCCTCTATAGCTAACCTTTTGCGATCTGCGCTCTTTGTGTAAAGAGATGCCATAGCATCATTTGTCCAGCCAAAAATTGCTTTGAGTTGTGATACTGTTGCACCAGAGTTAGCTGCGCGTGTTGCGGCTAATTTCCTTAATCCATGCGCCGATTTTTTAATTCCAGCCNCTGTTGCACCAGAGTTAGCTGCGCGTGTTGCGGCTAATTTCCTTAATCCATGCGCCGATTTTTTAATTCCAGCCGCATTACAAGCGTCTCTAAATGTATCGCCAAAGCTTTCTTTGGAGAGTTTTTGATTAGTTTTACTACAGATGAATGTTTCTACTCCAATAGGACCAGCTTCAAGCGTTTTGGCTAATTCCGGTAAAATAGGTAGAAAGACATCTGTTTGGAATTTACTTTTCTCTGTTTTGAGATGAATAATATTGTCTTTGACATCTTTCCAGCCAATGCGAACCGCATCACCACGACGTAAGCCCGTATACAAAAGGACATCAATCCAGACACGTTCATGGGTACCATGGGACCATCTTTGATAATATTTCTCAACATCTTCTTCTGTCCAAACAGGA